>JAISKP010000089.1 GCA_031260885.1 Eubacteriales Family XIII. Incertae Sedis bacterium | reverse complement strand
GACAGACCCCGAATGGACAGGCTTCTTTCGGGTGCATTGAAATCAGAACTGATCGCTGTTGTCGCCGGAGCAGGGTACGGAAAGACAGAGGCGGTCTACTCCTTTCTTCGCAAGCAGAGCTTCTTCGTCTCTTGGGTGCAGTTGTCCGAATTTGACAACGTCCCTACCCGGTTTTGGGAAACGTTCACGAAAGCGATATCTTCCATCAATCCGTCAATTGCTGAGACGATGGCGGAGACCGGGTTTCCGGCAGACAGCGGTCTCTTCAACCGATATGCGGATGCGATGACGGATGCATTGTCCGTCGGGCGGCGATATGTGATCGTTTTTGATGACTTCCATCTGATCAGCAACCCCATCATCCTTAAATTTATAGGAAATGGCGTTGACAGACATTTTCCGCAGATGTCCCGTATTTTGATTACCAGAGAAGATCCCATCCGGTTCGTGGCGGAGCATCTACAAAAAGTCACATTTACACATTTGGATGAGGATGACCTGCGGTTTACAAAAGAGGAGATGCGTGCATTCTTCGATCTGCAGGGTATAAGACCTTCTCCGGAGATGGTCAGCAATATCTATGCAGGAACGGGCGGATGGATTTTCGCCATCAACCTCGCCTTTTTATTTTTTAAGAAAAATCCGGGACGTGCAAGTTATGTCGTCTCCGCATTGAAACGCAATATATCGAAACTGATCGACAGTGAAGTGTTTTCAGATATGCCGGAAGACCAAAAACACTTTCTGATCAAGATGTCTCTCATCAATCATCTGTCACCGAGTCTGCTCAAGCTGTTTCCGGATGGTGACAGACTGATGAACGAGTTGAATCGTATTCAGACTTTTATTCGATATGATGCGTATCTGGATACCTACCGGATCCACAATCTATTTCTCGATTACCTGTATGAAAAACAGAATCTCCTGACAGCGGACGAAATAGAAGACACGTATCGGGCTGCCGCAAATTGGTGTATAGAAAACGGACATCTCATCGACGGCGTGCGCTACTTCAAAAATTTGAATGATTACGACCGGATTGTAGAGATCGCCTATGAACTGCCCATGCTGACGCCCCCGGGAATCGGATCCTATATCGTCAGCATTCTGCGCGAAGCTCCGCCAGAAGATTTTGAACGGAACGGAACGCTGAGCGCCGTATATGGCAGATTGCTCCTGGCGATCGGGCGCTTGGATGAAGCAGAAGAATTTATCAATACCACCATACAAAGAACCGAAACCTTGCCGGATTCAGACAACAAGTACAGGATCCTCTTCGGACATCACAACAATTTGGGCTTTATCGGGTTGGTCAAGGCACCGAGAAGCGAATGCTATGACTTTACCCGCCATTTCGAAAAAGCGGATGAATATTACCGAAAAAGCAATTATTTGGTGACGGGTGCCATTCGCTCGATCAACCTCAGCGCTTATGTCAGTCGGATCGGGAGAAGTGATCCGGGTGAACCGGATCGCTATGTAGAAGCCCTGGCTGCATTGGTTCCTTTTTCGGCACATACCATGAACGGTTGCATGTACGGACTGGACGATCTCGCGCGCTGTGAACTTTCATTTTTCCGTGCTGAACTTGAAAATTGCGAGCGGTTTGGATTTCAGGCTTTATACAAGGCAAAAGAAAAGGAACAGCATGATATCGAAAACAGAGCGCTCTTCTTTCTGCTGCGGACAAGTCTCGCGAGCGGCAAATATCAAGAGATGAAATCCATCTTGAGTCAGGTCGAGGCACAGCCGGAACAGTCTGACTATGCCAATCGTTATGTCATGAAAGATATTGTGGTCAGTTGGTTTTACGCACAAATCGGACATCAGGAACGGATGGCGAACTGGATCACGAACGATTTGGATGAGACCGATGTCAATTATCTGCTGCGTGGGCTGGAGTTTGTTACGAAGACCAAATACTATATCGCAGAAAAAAAATATTCCCGGATGCTGGCGTTGCTCGAGAGTCAGGACACCGAATCCGGAATCGGCGTTTTTCTGTACGGAAAAATCGGCATCGCCGTCAACAAAGCGATTTGTCTCTATCATCTTAAAGAGAGACAAGGAGCGCTCTGCTGCTTTGAGGAAGCGTATGCGTTGGCTTCGCCGAACGCGCTCGATATGCCCTTTATCGAACTCGGGAATGAGATGCGCGTTCTTGCGGGGTTCGCGCTCAAAAACGGCTGCGCGATTCCGGAAAACTGGCTGGAAATGATTCGCAGCAAGTCCACCACCTACGCGAAGCGCCTGGCGCACATCCTCACGAGATGGAGCGAGGACGAAAAGATCGGTGATGCCGTAGACCTCACGGCCCGAGAAATCGAAATTCTTACCGACCTCACGCAGGGTCTTTCCCGAATAGAAATTGCGGGCGCACGCAACCTCTCCATCAATACCGTCA
The DNA here is from genome assembly GCA_031260885.1 of Eubacteriales Family XIII. Incertae Sedis bacterium. Lineage (GTDB taxonomy): Bacteria > Bacillota > Clostridia > Peptostreptococcales > Anaerovoracaceae > JAISKP01. Next base: position 2,349 of record JAISKP010000089.1, on the reverse strand, counting down.
AGACAATGTTGCCGCATATTTTCAGGAAGCTCGGTGCGAACAACATGATCGATGCGATTCGTATCGCTGTCGCGAGCGGCATCGTGAAGTAAAGATCCACATTTTTCGGTTTCGTCATTCTCAGGCGCATTTCAAGTCCATTTGCAGGTTGAAATCACTTTTGAAATCATTGAAGACGCGTTCAAAGATGTCTACGAGTCTCGGATCGAAATGTGTGCCTTTGCCGGCTACGATGATATCCCGCGCTTCTTCGGCGGACATCGCTTCCTTGTACGGGCGCGATGAGACGAGAGCGTCATATACATCGACCAGTGCCATGAGACGACCCAGCAGCGGAATCGCCTCGCCGGCCAATCCGTTCGGATAGCCTGTGCCATCCCATTTTTCGTGGTGATTGCCGGCGATCAGACTGGCATATTCGAGAAAATCATTAATGGCGACTTGTTTCGCAATGCGTTGGATCGCTTTTACGCCTTCGGTCGTATGCGTTTTCATGATCTCAAACTCCTCCAACGTCAGTTTGCCGGGCTTATTGAGAATATCGTCGCGGATTGCGATTTTTCCGACATCATGGAGCTGCGAGGACTGAAGTATGAGTTTTACATTCCAGGTCTTCGTTTCCTCCGGGAATGCTTCCTCCCTGATCACTTCCTGAATCAACAGATCAAGATAGTGCTTTGTGCGGCAGATGTGTCCGCCTGTCACGTCATCGCGAAACTCGAGCAGATCCGCGAGGGTATAGAGGATCGCATCCTGAAGCTCTTCCACCTGATTCGTGCGTTCCCGTACTTTTCCCTCAAGATTGTTGTTGAGATCCATAAGCTGGCGATTTTGTTCAATCATCAGCATCTGGTTTTCAATGCGCAGCAACAGCAATGCCGGTGAAAACGGTTTTGAGATATAGTCGCATGCGCCGAGGCTGAGCCCCTTCCATTCGTCGTTCTCACCCGATTTTGCCGTGAGAAAGATCACAGGGATCTTTGCGTATGCCGGATCTGATTTGAGTCTGCGGAGTGCTTCAAATCCGTCCATTTCCGGCATCTCGATATCGAGCAGGATCATGTCCGGATGAATGGATCCCAGCATTGTGAACATCATCTCAGCGGACGGAACCGTATAGATCGTATATTGATCTTTGAGGATCGCCTTTCCGATCTTGAGATTTGTCATGTTGTCATCTACGAGCAGAATCGCTTTCTTATTTGTATTTTTGTTTTCCATTTTTCGCACCTCATATCCATTGGTCTTTCCTGTATTTCACTTCTGTTACGTCTGTTACGCGGACGATTTCTTTCGCCCGGTCAACTGTTCGGTGATATTCGTGAAGCCGCCCCTATCCAACTGTTCTCGAAGCCATTCAACGAGCTCTCCCCCTTCCTCATAGTCAAAGGTTTCCATACGCGACAGTACTTCCTCCGCTGTGTCGACGTCGAAGACTGCGGTTGCAGCTGCCAGTGCGTCCAGCATTTCCTCGTCCGGAGCCGGGTGCAGTTCCCGGTCTTTGTGGACGAACCCATCCAAAGCAGCCTTAAGCGTCTCTATGAATTGTTTTGTTTTTTCAAGGAAGACCGCATTGTTCGTCTGTACAAACCATAGGTTTCCTTTCTTTGCTGCAAGCTCCAGCGCTTCCGCATCCCGCCCGATTTCTTCGGCGCATATGCCGCGGCTGCTGCCTTTAACGCCGTGTACGATGACTGCATAGTTTGATAAATTATCTTCTTTCACGTTTTGAAGTTCGATGAGCAAGGGCGGCGTGTTCTTTGCAAAGGACTCCAGAACCGAGATGAACGATTCCAAGTCGCCACCAAATTTTGCAAGTGCACCTGCGGCATCAAAACCGGGTATGGATTCGAACGCCTCGAGACTGACGTTTTCGCTTGACTCGACTGCGTTATCCAGATCAAGCACCTGCTCCAACGCTCTGTTGCGTACCCAAGTATTGACCACCGCATCCAATCTGACCATGTCGATCGGTTTTGAGAGGAAAGCCTGAAATCCATGGTTCAGGAACATTTCCTCGCTGCCGAGGATGGAATTGGCTGTCAAGGCAATAATCGTGACATTCTTTGCATATTCGGTACCGATCTCCTCACGGATGATGCGTGTCGCCTCTACGCCGTCCATTTCAGGCATCATATGATCCATGAATATGGCGTCGTATCGGATCATGCCTTCTCGTATTAGATGGATCGCTTCTGCGCCGCTTGTGACCAGATCCACCTTCATTCCGTATGGTTTGAGCATGCCTCGCGCAACATCGAGATTGGTCCGAACATCATCCACGACGAGTACTCTGGCATATGGCAATTGGTTGCGCACAAGTTTCGCACTGCGATCGCGTTTCTGATC
>JAISKP010000183.1 GCA_031260885.1 Eubacteriales Family XIII. Incertae Sedis bacterium | reverse complement strand
ATATACAACGAGTACGTCCTGCTCCCGGTCGACGCGGATTCAAAATACAAGAAATGGAATCGCATGAAGAAAACAAGACCAGCGCCGGACGGTATCGCCGCCTGGCTTAGAAAGAATCTTGAATACCAGTACGAAATGCCGCTTGATGAAATGTCGGAGGTGTAGAGCGTTATGGCGAAATATCAGTTCATCACAAACAAGGATATGAGTGAAGAGCGCATTCAGGAATTGAGATGGCTGTGTTTCCAGTATGGCGAAATGAAAGCGGATCCGGCGCGCGTGAAAGTATGTGGAGCCATCGACGACTGTATCCGGCGGGTGACTCAAGAGTCTGTCGGGCTTGAATCCTATCTGCGCATGTACGTGATCACGCGCGGCTGTACCTTCGCCGTACTTATGCGCAAGGGCATGCCATGTGCGCACGGAATGTTCTACAAGATACGGAGCGCATTCTTTTCCGCGCTGGATGCGGAACTGAAAACGAGGTACAAATAGGCAATTATTTTTTGCCATACTATAAGCAGCCAGGAGGATGATATGCCTAACACGGACGTGCCGAAACGCACCAGAAGAGCGGATGAAGAAGGCCCCCACCGGGTAGCCTTTGAGAAGAACAAGAAGAGGATCTATGCAGGTGAAGCCGTCTGCGGAATTTGCGGGCAGCCCGTGGACAAGTCACTTAGATTCCCGCACCCGATGTCGAAGTGTGTTGATCATATCATCCCGATCAATCGCGGTGGTCATCCGTCTGACATGGAGAACCTCCAGCTTGCCCACTTGTCCTGCAACCGGGCGAAGTCAGACAAAATAAAACTTGAGGCACCAGTGGAAAAAGAAAAAGAATTTATTTCAAACAGGATCTTGCCGTGGTCGATAAACTGGCACGAATATCGTGGATAGTATGGGGGTATACACCCCCCGGCGGGGGTGGACAGAGGTTCCCCGCACTACTCCACAAAAAAACACACGAAAAAGACGGATGGTAAAAGGAGTCATTTTTTTGGCATTAAAAGGAAAGGAATCACATGAAAAAGGATTTGCAGATTAAATTGAAAGCTCGTCAAACACGCGTAGCGCTCCGATACGAGTATTACGAGCAGAAAAAAGGCATGCTGAACTTCAACATTGCGGTACCGGATACCATGAAATCGCTTACGTCTGTCTTGGGGTGGTGTGGGAAGGCTGTGGATAGTTTATCCGACCGCCTCATTTTCCGAGACTTCCTTGATGACGATTTTGGGATAGGCGATATCTACAACATGAACAATCCGGATATTCTGTTCGATTCGGCTATCTCGGCTGCGCTGATCGGAGCCTGTTCTTTTCTGTATGTCACGCAGGACGCCGCCGGAAATCCGATCATTCAGGTGATCGATGGCTGTAACGCCACCGGCACCATCGACGAAACGACGGGTATGTTGACCGAGGGCTATGCTGTCTTGAAGAGGGACAAAAAAGGCAAGGCAGTTACAGAGGCATATTTTGAACCGAACAAGACGACGGTGACGGAAGACGGGGTAGACACCGTGTTTAAGCATCCCGTGGCCTATCCGCTTTTGGTGCCCGTGATTTACCGCCCGAGCGCAAAACGTCCGTTCGGGCATTCGTACATATCGAGATCCTGCATGAACATCATACAGCAGGCGCGAGAGACGGTGCGGCTCATGATGGTATCTGCGCAGTTCTTTTCGTTCCCGCAGCGTTACGTTGTCGGTACTGACGAAAAAATGGATTTCGAAAGATGGAAAGTCGCCATCGCTACGATGTTCAGCATCGACAGGGGCGAAAGCGATGTTGTTCCGCACGTCGGACAGTTCGAGCAGCAATCTATGGAGCCGCTATTTGCGCAGCTCAAAACATATGCAGCGTTATTTTCCGGGGAGACAGGGCTGACCATTGAGGAGCTTGGGTTTAAGGAGTCAAATCCATCGAGCGCCGAGGCGATCCAAAACATGCGCGAGCCGATGATCCGGAATGCGCTCAAGGCACAGCGCAATTTCGGGAGCGCTTTTCTGAACGCCGGGATTTGCGCGGCAAGTCTGCGCGATGGTGTTGGCTATGAACGGAGCGAATTCTACCGCACGAAGGCGCGGTGGATGCCGGTATTCAGCCCGAATCTGACGGGCGCCACCGGGGACGCGATTCAAAAAATCAACATGGCGATCCCCGGATTCTTTGACAAAGAAATGCTGTCTACACTACTGGGCATCGAGCCGGCAGATGGTGGTGAAGCAATAGACCTCGGCGAGGTATTCGATGGCCAATCAGAATGACATCGTTCCCGAACTTTGGGAGAAGATCAATAGCACCTTCATGACGTCGCTCCGGAGCGACGCGGAATTGCTGCGGATCTATCACCAAATCAAAGGCGGCAGTGCGACGCATCTGGAGACGCAGGAATTTTCATTTCAGGTCGCCAAGCTGACGGCGGACGCGCTGGCGAAGAATATCCTGCCCGGCACGCTCCCGAACGACACGATGTACTGGAATATCGCGCAGCGCATCCTAGCGCCGCTGATCGGGAAGTCTCATGACATTGTAATGGCCGCCGCCCGGCAGATCCAGGCATCCCTCAACACTGCCGCCGGTCTCGGACTGAAACCCATCACCCCGGAGCTGGACAATGAGATTGTAAACGGCCTCATGAATTCCGCATCGAATGCTAAAGGCTATGAAGAGGTCAAAGCTGCGATCGGCGAGCCGGTGGAAAACACCATCCGGCATTTTGCAAATGACTTTATCAAGGCGAATGCCGACTTTCACGCGCGTGCCGGCCTTGACCCCAAAATCGCGCGCTATTCCCGTGGAGATGCGAAAGTATGCGCATGGTGCCGGGGTCTCACCTACAGCGGCAACTACGATGACCGCCCGGATGAGATATTCCGTCGGCACTCCTATTGTCGGTGCATTGTATTGTATACACCATCCAAAGACGCCAAAGTGCAAGACGTTACCACAAAGAAAGAATACAACGATGTGAGAGAAGCCCTCAAAGCCGCCGACGGCAAGACATTTTTAACAAGAGAGACAAAGCGAGGGTTGATACCTGTTAATTCCAATAATAAATGGGGTATAGTAATAACAAATAAGAGCTTTGGATCAAAAATAAAGCAACATGCAAAAGATTATGGGTTAATCCCATCTCAAGCCAATGACAGGAGAGCGTTTTTAAGAATTATTGATAATATAATCAATACTGCCGAAGAAATATTCCCGGGAGAATGGCGAGGCCAAGATGGTCGTGTTGTTTTTTTTCTTAAAGGCGAAGATGTTGTTGTTGTAAACAATAAGGAATTCGTAACGATATTGAAAGGAGGCATCAACAATGCAAGGGTTAAAGCTGCCAGAAAGCGATAAATTCATTAGATTTTGGATGGAAATACAGAAAGCCGCTGCTGAAAAGAATGCGGTATTCTATCTTGATACCGGCGAGGGACACGATTTCGAAACGCCGGAAATGGAAGGCGAGTATTTGTCCGGTTGGTTGGTTCCAGTCGAAAGATGTGAGGCGTTTGAATTAGGATGGAAGCTCGGTAGTGACTATGTTGCCGATGAATTCGATGATGTGTGCCTAATAGCAAAATGGTCTTTTGTCGATGGCAATCTTGTTATACGCTTTGCCGTAGATATGGTGAGCTGATATCATGAAGAGGGATATGGATTTAGTACGGCATATTTTGATGACATCGCGGGA
>JAISKP010000149.1 GCA_031260885.1 Eubacteriales Family XIII. Incertae Sedis bacterium | reverse complement strand
CCCATGTTTCTGCCGCCGAGTAAAAATCCATCCATTGTCGCAGCTTTCTTTGTGGAGAGAACCCCGATCAGAATGCACACGAGTGTGAAGAGCAGGAGTGAGATTACGGCAACGGTTTGCAGCATATTTTACCTTCCTTCCAATTTTTTCAAAATACTTTTGTAACCATCCGCACCATATCGGAGGCATTTGTTAATGCGGCTGATCGTAGCGGTACTCGCCTTCGTCTTTGCTTCGATCTCTTGATAGGTGAAGTTCTCTGCGAGCAGTTTGGCGATGTAAAACCGCTGCGCGATGGACTGCAGTTCGTTGATCGTGCATACATCTTCAAAGAATCTATAGCAGTCTTCTTTGGATTCAAGCGCCAGAATTGCGTCGAAAAGCAGATCATTTTCTTCGTTTTCGAATTTTGATGTATAAGTCATTGCGTTTCTCCCATCTACCGGACGTTTGCTTTAACGCTTTATCGTTGTGATCGTATCGTTTGTAATAGTACCGTTCCGAGGCACGTTTGTCAAACAACGTCCATTTTGTGATATAATACCAGCGTTATGATCGTTATTGTTTGGGGAGACGGTAATGGGGGCAGCACAGTGTGTTTTACAAAGGCGCTGCGCTTCTGCCTTGGTGCGGGATGAAATTTAGGAGGAAATTATGGGACTTATTGATGCACTGAAGACTGCTGTATCGCCTCTGGTTGGCGCAGCGACAAGTTCGATAGGCGGCGTGCTTGCGGATCAATGGCTTGAATTTTTTAAGTGCGATTCACTGGAGTCGGATGTCCTTGTTATAAAAGGACAGAAATATACGGGCGGACGCGGTTCAAACAATAAGGGGTCGGACAACGTCATCTCAAACGGTTCGGGCATCATCGTCGCAGACGGGCAGTGTATGATTATCGTCGATCAGGGAAAGATCGCAGAGATCTGTGCCGTCCCCGGACACTTTACCTATGATGCATCCTCCGAACCGAGCATCTTCTACGGAAACCTCGGTGCAAACATCATCAATACATTCAAGAATATCGGTGCGCGTTTTACCTACGGCGGCAGCATTGGCAAGGATCAGCGCGTCTACTACTTCAATACAAAGGAAATCATCAGCAACAAATACGGCACGCAGAATCCCGTTCCATTCCGCGTGGTAGATGCGAACATCGGTCTTGACGTCGATATCGCGATCCGCTGCAACGGCGAATATTCCTATAAGATCACGGATCCGATCCTGTTCTACATGAACGTGGTCGGCAACGTCACAGACCGGTATACGCGGGATCAGATCGACAGCCAGTTGAAAACGGAACTGCTCACGGCGCTTCAACCTGCTTTTGCCCGCATCTCGGAAATGGGCGTCAGGTACAGTGCGCTTCCTGCACATACGATGGAAATTTCGGACGCACTCAATGAGATCTTATCTCAAAAGTGGAGGGAACTTCGCGGCATTCAGGTCGCGTCCTTCGGAATCAATTCCGTCACGGCTTCCAAAGAAGACGAGGATATGATCAAGGAATTCCAGCGGCGCGCGGTGCTGCGCGATCCGTCGATGGCGGCAGCCACGCTCACAGAGGCGCAGGCGGACGCGATGCGTGCGGCAGCGGCGAACGAGAGCGGTGCGATGATGGGCTTTATGGGGCTCGGATTCGCGCAACAAGCAGGCGGCACGACGCCGCAGGGACTTTACCAGATGGCACAGCAACAGCAGGGCGGATCGCAGACGCCGGGGCAACCCGGACAGGGCGCTCCGATCGCGCCGGCACCGGGCATCGCACCCGGAGGCGGTTTTGCACCGGCCGGTGGATTTGGCGTTGTCGGTACGGGCGGAGACGGCATGGGTGTACCGGGCGTCGTCGTTGGGATGGGCATGGCAGGTGCGCAGCAGGGTGGTTATACACCGCAGCCGCCGCAAGCGCCACAAACGCCGCAAGCGCCGGTAGCACCGCAGCCGCCGGAGGCACCCCAAGCCGCACCGCCTGCCGCGGATCCGGCTGCGTGGACGTGTCCCGCTTGCGGACATGCCGGAAACGACGGGAAGTTTTGCGAGGAATGCGGCGCACCGAAACCGATCATCCCTGCGGAATGGACCTGTACCGCCTGCGGACATACCGGAAACGACGGAAAATTCTGTGAGGAATGCGGCGCAAAAAGACCGTAATCTTTGGACATCTATGAAAAAGGTGGAATGGAGACGATCAATCGATGAGTATGAACGAATATAAGTGTCCGAACTGCGGCGGCAGCATCACATTTGACAGTGCGTCGCAAATGCTGAAATGTCCGTACTGCGACACCGAATTTGATGTAAACGTGCTGAAGTCAATGGATGATGAACTGTCCAACACCGTCGAGTCGGCGATGGACTGGGATATCGCTTCGGGCGAATGGCACCCGGGTGAACAGGACGGGCTTGGCGTATTTACCTGTCAGTCCTGCGGCGGAGAGATCGTTGCGGATGAAAATCTTGGCTCGACCGCATGTCCATACTGCGGCAGTCCCGTCGTCCTGACATCACGCTTCTCCGGGACGCTGCGACCGGATCTTGTCATTCCGTTCAAACAGAATAAGCAAATGGCGAAGGATTCGCTGAAAAGACTTTATCAGGGGAAAAGGCTTCTGCCGAAGGTCTTCAGAGATGAAAACCACATTGATGAGATCAAGGGCATGTATGTGCCGTTTTGGCTTTTCAGCGCGGATGCGGACGCGGATTTTCGCTATAAGACAACGAGAGTACGCACTTGGACGAGCGGGAAATACCGCCATACGGAGACTTCATATTTTGATGTCTACAGAGGCGGCAACATCGGATTTGATTACGTGCCGGAGGACGGCGCGTCCAAGATCAGCGATGCCATGATGGAATCGGTCGAACCGTTTGATTGGAGCGGTGCGATTCCTTTTCAGACTGCGTACCTTGCGGGATTTATTGCAGATAAATATGATGTCGAGGCAGAGGACTGCCGCGGCAGGGCAAACAACCGCATTGCAAACAGTGCGGATGAAGCGTTTCGCCAGACCGTTACCGGCTATTCATCGGTCAGCACGGTAAGCCGCAACATTCGGCTTCATAATTCATCCGTTCGTTACGCACTCCTGCCCATCTGGTTTCTGAATACGAGTTTTAAAGATCGGAAATTTTCCTTTGCGATGAATGGGCAGACGGGCAAATTCATAGGAGATCTTCCTGTGGACAACGGTCTGTTTGTCCGTTGGCTACTCGGCATTTTTCTCGCACTTGCACTGATTTTTAATCTGCTTGCCATTCCAATGGTCGCCTATGCGAAAGACGGACAGACGAAACAGGTTTCGTTTCCGAGGTTCGTCGACGATATGGATCTGCTGACGAATTCGGAAGAAAAGAGCCTGCTCGAAAAGCTCGATAAGATCAGTGAAAAATACGATTGTGATGTCGCAATTGCAGATATTTGGTCACTCGATGATCCGATTGAAGGCACAGACTATCGGGGTGTGCCGGCAGGGTACGGTGCGCAGGATTATGCGGACGCGTGGCTCTGGGAAGGCGGCTTCGGCATCGGTGAAGGTCGCGATGCGATCGTTCTTCTGCTCGCGTTGGAAGACCGCGACTATGCGATCTCCACCTACGGTTTCGGAATCACCGCTGTGACCGAGGCAGGTTTGGATTATATGGAAAATGATATGCTGCCTTATTTGCGCAAGGACGATTACAACCGCGCTTTTCAAGCGTTTGCCGATGATGCGGCGAAGTATCTTGAAATGGCGAGAAACGGCAAGCCTTTCGATTATGGCAATCTGCCCGCGGATCCGTTCATTCGGTTTACCGTGCATCTCATGGCAACATTCTTCGCACTGATCGTCGCGCTGATCGTGGTGCTTTCCTGGCGGAGAAAGATGAAGTCCGTAAAACCGAGTGCTTACGCGCGTGAATACGTCCGCAGAGGCAGTTTTCATGTCGTGCGGCAACACGAACGTTTTATGTACAAGAACGTCAGCAGTGTCAAAATCGAAACCAGCAGCAGCAGCGGCAGCAGTTCACACAGCAGCGGGAGCAAAACGCATACGAGTTCCGGCGGCAGATCGCACGGCGGACGCAGCGGAAAGTTCTGACCTACTGTTAAGGTAGGGCGGATTGTTCGAACCGGATTCGGGCAATCCGCTCTACCTTATGCGACTATTTCAACAGATCTTCCAGAATTTCAACCGCGTTGTCTACGGCTGTCCGGCAGGTTGTTTCAAAGAGATGGTTTTCCAGTGCATATCGTTTCCCTTCTTCGGTGGAAACATCACACTGCAGGATTTCTTTACAGAGATAAGAACCTTGCGTTTCCTGAAATCTGTCCATAAACGTCGCTGCTTTGGAAAACATGTTTTTCTTTACATTGCCGTCATTTTCGCTGTAGCCGTATCGCAGGCCGAGTACCATGACCGCGCCGGATGCCGCGCCGCAGACTTCTCCCTTGCGTACGCCGCTACCAAACCCGGAAGCGATCTTCAGGGCTGTTTCACGGTCAATCCCGACTTCATCGCAAAATGCGGAGAAAACCGCCTGTGCACAATTGAATCCCGCGCCGAATGTTTGAGCAGCAAGTTCCTTACGATCCATTGTATTACCTCCGTTCGATACGATACACACTATCCGATCCGCCGCTGTGTGCCGAATGTTTTCTCTATCATATAATAAGTTCAACGGTTTACCAATATCTTTTGTTTTCCGACCGTCTCGGACTTGTGCCTAATAATGTGAAGGATGATGGCTTCTCAATTCAAAAATCAGTTGATTTTTGAATTCTTTTCAATTATTATTAATAAGCACGCGCAAAACGCCCGTGTGCGCTGACGAACGCAGCGCAAGATTTATATCATTACACACACCGAGCAGCAGCGGAGCGAAACAGCGTTTCATCCAAAGCGGATGTAAGCCGGTGACGCAATGGGAAGACATGCCCCGAGCGAAGGCTTACATGGTATTGTTCGGTGGAGGAAGAACCGGAGGTAAAAACATGTCAGTCATTTCTATGAAACAATTACTCGAAGCGGGAGTTCATTTCGGCCATCAGACGAGAAGATGGAATCCGAAAATGGCTCCTTATATTTTTACGGAGCGGAACGGGATCTACATCATCGATCTGCAGAAGACGGTCCACAAGATCGACGAAGCGTATGAATTCATGCGTCAGGTCGCCCAGACCGGCAAGCCGATTCTCTTTGTCGGCACGAAGAAGCAGGCGCAGCAGGTCGTAAAAGACGAATCGACGCGCGCCGGCATGTACTATGTCAACGAGCGTTGGCTCGGCGGCATGCTCACAAACTACAAGACGATCTCGGAGCGTATCCGTCGGCTCTACGACATCGAGAAGATGGAAGAAGACGGCACGTTCGAGGCGCTGACGAAGAAAGAGGTCAGCAAGCTCAGATTGCAGCACGAAAAACTCGAAAAATTCCTCGGCGGCATCAAGACGATGAAGGGCATGCCGGGTGCAATCTTTGTGGTCGATCCCAAGAAAGAGCGGATCGCAATAAAGGAAGCGAGGATCCTTGGGATTCCGTTGATCGGTATCGTGGATACAAACTGTGATCCGGACGACGTCGATTACGTGATTCCCGCAAACGATGATGCGATCCGCGCGGTCAAGCTGATTACAGCGGCAATGGCGGACGCCATCGTCGAATCGCGTCAGGGAGAGAGCTTCAGCGAGGAGCCCGAGGAAGGCGAAGCGGAAGGGTTGGCGAGTGAAATCGCCGCCGAGATCGAAGCGGAACCCGAGCTCGGAACGATCGCGGAAGATTTTGCCGCAGCAGCCGAAGAATTGGTGACCGAGATCATCGCGGAGGAAGTCGGCGAGGAAGAAGCTGAAGCGGTCATCGAAGTGATCGAGGAAGCCGCCATGGAAGAAGCTGAAGCGATCGAGGAAGCCGTCGAAGAAGCCATCGAAGAAGAAATCGAAGCGATCGAGGAAGCCGTCATCGAAGAAACCGAAGCGGTCATCGAATCCATTGAGGAAGCCGCCGAGGTGATCGACGAGACGATCGAAGCCGCCGCTGAAGCGACAGAGGAAATCAAAGAAGAACTCGGAGAATAATCCGGGACATCACGATAAATGTAGATACGTAGATCGCATACGTAAAAATAGCAAGGAGGAAAACAAAATGGCAGAAGTCACATCTGCACTCATAAAGGAGCTGCGCGAGAGAACAGGCGCGGGCATGATGGATTGCAAAAATGTACTCGTGGAAGTCGCCGGAGACATCGATAAGGCGATCGATGTGCTGCGCGAAAAGGGTCTTGCAAAGGCGGCGAAGAAGGCCGGACGCATTGCGGCCGAAGGACTGATCCGCATCAACATCACGCCGGACAACAAGCATGCCGGTATCATCGAAGTGAATTCGGAGACGGATTTCGTCGCGAAAAATCAGGACTTCATCGATTTCGTGGAGCGGCTCTCCGATATCACGCTCGAGACCGAGCAGTCGGATCTCGATGCGTTCCTCGTGAAAAAATACGACGACAGCCAGACCGTCGGTGAAAAGGTGACGAACTTCGTCGCAACGATCGGCGAGAACATCGGCGTGCGGCGCTTTACGCACCTGAACGATCCCGGGACCGTGTACATCGGTTATCTGCACGGCGCAGGCAAGATCGGCGTCGTCGTCGGTCTCGAAACCGAAGCTTCCGCGGCGGACGTCACGCAGTTCGGACGCGATATCGCGATGCAGATCGCTTCCATGAATCCGCTGTTCATCGATGAGAGTCAGGTCGATCCGGATTATGTCGAAAAAGAGAAGGAAATTCTCATGCAGCAGGCGCTGAACGAGGGCAAGCCCCGCGAGATCGTCGAGAAGATGGTCGTGGGTCGCCTGAAGAAGGAACTCAAGGAAACCTGCCTGCTCGAGCAGAAGTTCGTCAAGAACGGTGAACTCACGGTAGCGCAGTATCTCAGCGACCAGATCAAGGCGCTCGGCAAAGACATCAAAGTCGTTTCGATGATCCGCTATGAAGTGGGCGAAGGCATCGAGAAAAAGGAAGAGAATTTTGCCGAAGAAGTCGCGAAACAGATAGGCAACTAAGACGCTTTGTGCTATACTGACGGAGACGGGTGACCGTCTCCGTTTTGTTGTATTATGAGCCGCAAAACGGATAAAGTGACAGGTGGAATCATCGCAGACGGAGCACGGCATTTATGAGTCCGAAATACAAAAGAGTATTGCTGAAACTCAGCGGCGAGGCGCTCGCCGGCGAGGATAAATTTGGCTTAAACGAGGAAACGCTCGCGCGGATTGCCGGTGAGATTAAGGAGATCGCAGATCTCGGGACGGAGGTCGGCATCGTCGTGGGCGGTGGCAACTTCTGGCGCGGCAGGACGAG
>JAISKP010000106.1 GCA_031260885.1 Eubacteriales Family XIII. Incertae Sedis bacterium | reverse complement strand
CCCGAGAGACCCGAAGTATCCTGCGATACGTAGGAGATTTTCACACCGCTTGATATTCGGACGCCGCCCGTGTGGGGAATGTCTTCGCCCAGGAGCAGCTTTAGAATGCTGGATTTTCCGGAACCGTTGTCGCCGCTGAGACAGATGCGATCCCCCTTCTGGATCGTCAGATTGAAGCCTGTGAACAGGGCATTGCCGCCGTATGCGATCGATAGGTCTGATATTTCCGCGAGGACGGCGGAGTGATATTTCAGCGGAACGAGCTTCAATGCCCCTACCGTTTCAATGTTTTTCAGGAGACCGGTTTTCTGCTCGATGGCATCGGTCTGCCGCGATTCGATCGTCTTCGACCGCTTCATCATCTTCGCAGACTTATGCCCGACGAAGCCGCGGTCGACCGGACCGTTGCCCGTCTTCGTCGCTTCCACCTTATCGGACCAGTCTGACGTCCGTCTTGCCGCGCCCTGCAGGCGGGCGATTTCCCTTGAGAGTTTTTTGTTTTCCTCAAGCTCGGATCGATCCTGCCGTTCCTTGTTTTCGAGCCATTGCGAGAAACTACCGTTCCGGATCTCGATGTTTGTCCGGTTGATCGAAAGGGTGTGGTCGGTCACGGCGTCGAGCAGCGTCCTGTCGTGGGAAACGAGGAGGAAACCTTTCTTTGCCCTTAAATAATCCGCGATGATCCGCTTGCCGGTTTGATCGAGGTGATTTGTCGGCTCATCGAGCAGGAGAAATTGATCCTGCCGGATAAACAGCGCGGCGAGCAGGATCTTCGTGCGCTCTCCGTAGCTGAGCGTTCCGAACGGGCGAAACAGCGCCTCCTCCGGCACATCGAGCAGATTGAGCTCGCGACACAGTTCCCAAAATTCATAGCTCGGGTCGAGGCGGTCGATGATGTCGACCGCGTTTTTTTCGGGCGTCTCTATCGGAAATGGGAAATAACTGAAACCGACGGAGGCAGCGATCGAACCGCTATACTCGTATTCGCCCATGAGCAGCTTTAAAAAGGTCGTCTTGCCGCGTCCGTTCCGCCCGACAAAGCCGAGTTTCCAGTCCGTATCAAAGTGAAACGACACATTTTCAAAGACGTTCTCAGGAGACGAATCGTATCCGAATGTGAGATTTGAAACCGTAATTACTGACATTGTGTACCTTTCTGTTGTCGGGTAATTCGATGCGGGGATTGTCAGGATGACAATGTGTCTTTTGTGATCAATGCAGCATTGATGCGGAATTCATTATACTATACCAAAGCGGTCTTGTGGTAGAATGAGCTATGAACCGGGACGAAAAATCACCACCTTTACCACCAAACGCAGGTCTCTTTGATCATTTATTGGCGAAGCGGTTGCTGTCTTGGTATGCCGCTCATGCGCGGGATCTGCCCTGGCGGCGGGACCGCGATCCTTATCACGTCTGGATCTCCGAGATCATGCTGCAGCAGACACGCGTGGATACCGTCATCCCATATTACGAACGGTTTCTGATTGCACTGCCGACTATGCAGGCGCTTGCCGCAGCGGATGAGGACGAACTGCTGAAACTGTGGGAGGGACTCGGGTATTATAGCCGGGCACGCAATCTTCAAAAAGCGGCGAAAATGATCATGGATGTATTTGACGGCGATTTTCCGCCTGCGTACGACGAGATGCGTCGACTTCCGGGTATCGGATCCTATACGAGCGGCGCGATCGCGTCAATCTGCTTTGATCTGCCGACGCCCGCCGTAGATGGAAATGTGTTGCGTGTTCTCTCCAGACTGCTTGCGACCGCCGGCAACGTCGATGCGCCGGAAACAAAAAAACAGATCAATGACATGCTTGCGGATGTGTATATTTCTCTGCCGTCGCAGTCGAACCTGCGCGGCGCATTCACGCAAGCGCTTATGGAACTCGGCGCGATGATCTGTATTCCGAACGGTGAACCCTCATGCGGTGTGTGCCCTGTGAAAGATTTCTGTGCGGCGTTTCAAAGTGATGCGGTCATGCAGTATCCCGTTCGGGCAGAGAAGAAGGCGAAGCGGGAAGAAGATATTACAGTACTGATCCTATGCTGTGATGGGAAATACGCCGTTCGTCGTCGTCCAAAAAAGGGACTGCTTGCCGGCATGTGGGAACTGCCGAACGTGAACGAGCATCTGACGGAGGAGGGCGCGTTGGAATGGGCGCAGGAGCGGGGTATTCCGACCGTCTCCGCAAGGATGGGTTTAGGTCACACACATGTTTTCACGCACATTAGATGGCATATGCGCAGTGTTGTGATCGAATGTGAAAAAACGGAATATTGGGAAATGACCGACAACGCGACTGCGAACGACTTGGTTTGGGCAACGCCGGAAGCGCTGTCTGAAATCTATGCGCTGCCGACAGCTTTTCGAAAGTTTGTCCGGAGATCATGAGGTAGAGCGGATTGCTCGAACGCGCCTCTCTACTTTTAGGTGGCGTCGAACAGATTCTTTGGAAGAAGATCGTAGAGTACCCATGCCAGTTGATTCGCATCAATCGGCTTCGAGATAAATCCGTCGAAACCCTCGCGTTTGAACATTTCCTCCACACCGGTGATCGCATTTGCCGTAAGGGCGACAATGGGCAGGCGGGCAACGGGCAGACCGTCCCTTTCCGCTTGTTCCTGTTCGCGTTTGCGCAGAATCTGCGTGGCTTCAATGCCATCCATCACCGGCATCATCTGATCCATCAGCACAAGGTCGAAATGTTCCTGCTCGATCAGCTTGATCGCATCTTCACCATTTTGGGCAACTTCCGTTTTAACTTTAAACCGCTCCAGCATGAAGCTGGTTACTTCCAAGTTTATTTCCACATCGTCCACGATCAGGACGCGGGCTTCGCACGCGGTAAACTTCGGCACCGCCGCATCGCCATGCGAAAGGTTTTCAACAGTTCCGGCTTCAAACGGCAACGTTACCGAGAAAATGGAGCCTTCGCCATAGACGCTCTGTACCTCTATTGTTCCGTTCATCAGGTCGCAGAGCCGTTTGGTAATCGCAAGCCCCAGACCGGTACCGGTGATATGTTTGTTGCGTACCTGATCCAACTGTTCGAACGCTTTAAACAGTTTGTCCCGTTCCTCTTCTTTAATGCCGACGCCCGTGTCTGCAACGGAAAAGCTCAGAATGTTTTCCGCGGAAACAGCCACCCGAAACGTTACCGAGCCCTGTGGCGTATATTTATAGGCATTGTTGAGAAGATTGATCATGATCTGGCGTATACGCTTGTTGTCCGAATAGATCACCCGGGGCAGGTCTTCCGCAAAATCACAGATAAATGTCAAGTTCTTTTCTGACATCAACAATGCGAAAAGGGTTTTGACATCCGCAAGCAACTCTTTGAAGTCAAAGTAACTGTTGATGATTTCTACCTTGCCGGCTTCGATCTTGGAGAAGTCCAGCAAATCGTTAACGATGTCCAGAAGATTGATCGAAGAAGTCTTTATCTTGGTAATCAAATCCTGTTGGTAGTTATCGAGGTTTGTCTCTGTGATCATAGCGGCAAGCCCGATCACGGAGTTCATGGGCGTACGAATTTCGTGAGAAACGGTAGCCAGAAA
>JAISKP010000102.1 GCA_031260885.1 Eubacteriales Family XIII. Incertae Sedis bacterium | reverse complement strand
CGGTGTGGGTATTGGAATTAAAACAGGTGTCGGAACCGGTGCGGGTGTCGGAGCCGGAGCAGGCGTTGGTGCCGGGGCAGGTGTTAAAATGGACGTCAACTCAGGGATCTCGACCGGCGCAGGTACAATGACCGGTGCAGACATTGGGATCGGTTTCGGTGTGGGAGTCGGTTCGGGTTCAGATACCGGTACCAGCATCGGTGTCGGGTCTAACTCGGGTGCCGGTTGTAGTGAGATTGGCGCAGGTGCAGGTGTATGCTCAGCCGCCGCTTCATTTTCGGATTCAGTTTCATCTTCGGATTCAACTTCATTCTCGGTTTCGACATCAGCTGCTGCTTCTGTTTCAGCTTCGGTTTCGACATCAGTTTCCGCTTCTGACGCTGCATTCGTGCCTTCTATCAGGCGGAAGCCGTAACGTGCGAAGATCTCGACGATTTTCTTTTCAACGAGTTCGCCGACAAGTTGATTCAGTTCGTCAATATGAACGTACTTTCCCACGGAAAGCTGTTCTTCGTCAGAATCCTTTTCAGAAGACGGAATATCCGTGCCCACAACAGTCGGATCGTCGATAAATAATGATGTGCGGTATTGCAGTCTCAGTTGCTCGAGAAGTTGTTCATCCATATAGTTCACCTCGGGATTATCATATCAATTGAGGGCTGAACTGTCAACGAATGCGATGAAATCGGTATGCTTGAATAAGAATGTGGTGTGTATTATGATATTGACCAAGAAGTTCGTGTGTAAGGTGGCGTGGCGGATTCGAGCAATCCTCCCCACCTAAAAACAGAGAAGGAGCGGTTTTATGCAAAAAATTTATACACCTGCCAGAGTAATGCCGAAAACCGGTGATACGCTCGGTATGCTCGGCTTTGGTTGTATGCGGTTTCCACGTAAGCTCGGCAGTACGGATATGGACAAGACGGAAAAATTGATCTTAGATGCAATCGAACACGGTGTCAACTATTTTGATACCGCCTACATGTATCCCGGAAACGAAAAGACGCTTGGCACCATACTTTCCAAATCGGATAACGGCATAAAAAGAAGGGATCGTGTGCACATTGCGACCAAATTGCCGCTCATGACCGTTAAGTCAAGTGATGACCTCGACAAGTTTTTTCGTACATCGCTCGAAAGGCTTGAAACGGATCACGTCGAATACTACCTCGTACACAACATTACCGGGCTCAATGAGTGGAAACGGTTTGAACAGCTCGGCGGACCGGCTTTCCTGACGCGGATTCAGGATGAAGGCGCAGCGAAACACATCGGTTTTTCCTATCACGGCAATCTGATTGACTTTCGGGAGATCATTGATGCGCATCCGTGGGAATTCGTGCAGATACAGTACAATTATATCGATGACAACTTTCAGGCGGGCGAAGAAGGTCTTCGCTATGCTGCGGAGAAGGGACTTGGCATCGTCGTCATGGAACCGCTTCGCGGCGGAACGCTCGCATCCAAACTTCCCAAAAAAGCAAAAGAAATCATCGATGGTTATGCAGACAGCTTCGGTGTGAAGCGAAGCGCTGCCGAGTGGGCGCTTCGCTGGGTATGGAACCATCCGGAGGTAACCGTTGCATTGTCGGGGATGAACGAAGCGGATCAACTGACAGCCAATATCACGACGGCGATTTCCGTCGTAGCGGATACATCGGACGTGTCCGATGTGCCACGGTCTGATTTCACGGGCAAATATGCAGGGGCGCTTTCAGCGGAAGACTTTACGATGATCGCGAACGTCAAGGAAGAGATCAATCGTGCGACGAAGGTTCCTTGTACGGGCTGCTCTTACTGCATGCCGTGTCCTGCAGGTGTCAATATCCCGCAGTGTTTTGGAATGCATAACAGCTATTTTATGTTTAAAGAACTCAAATATGTGCTTTCTTACGGGATGTATACGGGCATCGGCAGCAAACAAGCATCAAATGCTTCGCTGTGTAAAAAATGTGGACAATGCGAAAAGAAGTGCCCGCAGCATCTTCCAATCATGAACGCTTTGGATGAAACTGTCCGGGATATGGAAAAGTGGTATTTCAAACTTCCGGTGACCCTTGCGGCAAAGGTGCTGCGTCGGTAAACGCAAAGATGGCACAGGTTGATCTTCATCTTCATACCAATCGTTCGGATGGACAGCACGCGCCATCCGAAGTCGTGCGGCTCGCATACGAAGCCGGATTGAAACTGATCGCCGTCACGGATCACGATACGGTGGGCGGTATTGCCGAAAGCGCTACGGCGGCGGCGCGCTATGGCATCGGATTTATTCCGGGGATCGAAATTTCTACGGCGCATGCGCAGGAGCAGCATATGCTCGGGTATTATATCGATCCGGGTGCACCGGTACTGCGCGAGATATGCCTTCATTTTATGCAACTTCGGGATGAACGCATCGGCAACACGATCGAGTATCTGCACAGATGCGGCATCATGATCACGCGCGCGGATGTTCAGGCAGAAGCGCCGGGTACGTATCTCGGAAGACCGCATATCGCTGCAGCAATGGTACGAGCGGGTTATGCGGCTGATATCAACGAAGCTTTCAAAAAATATTTAGCTACGGACGCCTATCGTAAAACACCGCGACCTAAGCCGACAGCGGTCGAGAGCATTGAGGCGATTCGTGCCGCGGGCGGAACTGCCGCACTTGCACATCCGGATTCGCTGCATCTTGAAGCAGGAGCGCTCAGTCGGCATGTCGGTGAGCTGAAATCATTCGGGCTTGCCGGACTCGAATGCTGTTACGGGACTTACAGCAGGGCGCAGACGGCGCTGTATGTCGAAATTGCGAAACAGCATGATTTGATTGTGACGGGCGGTTCGGATTTCCACGGCCTTGCGATAAAACCGGATGTCATGATCGGCAGTGGTCGGAACCATCTGCTGGATTATAACGATTTGAGCGTCGCCGAAGCGCTGAAAGCCGCCGCCGATGCATAAAAATACAAAAAATAAAATAAATATGCAAGTTCTGTTGACACGTCATTTCCCGCGTGTATAATGTATATCTATCAGATAAAATAAGTTTTGAAAGCTTTATCTGCACTCGCGGGAGCGTAATCTCATCGCTTTCCGGTGCAGACATTTCATTTTAAAGAGGATTTTATCGTAATATCAGGATGAACAAAAGCGTATTATACCGGGAAAAAGAATGTCGACAAAAGTATTTATTGATGGAAATTCCGGAACAACCGGACTGAAAATAGAATCCCTGTTGTTGCAGGTCGGAGGCTTTGAACTCATCCGCATCGACCCTGCACTTCGGCATGAAGTGCGCGTGCGGCTTGAAAAGATCGGGGAAGCCGATATTACAGTGCTCTGTCTACCGGATAAAGAGGCGTCCGAGATTGCGGCCCTTGCACCGAAAACAGTTCGGATCATCGATGCTTCGACTGCACACAGGACGCGGGAAGACTGGACCTACGGTTTGCCTGAACTTTCTCCGGTACAGCGCGAACAGATTCGCAGTGCGGCGCGGGTCGCCGTTCCCGGTTGTCATGCGACCGGTTTTATTCTGCTCGCAAAACCGCTGATTGATGCGGGCTTTGCCTGTCCGGATTACCCATTTTCGGTACACTCCGTCACAGGATACAGCGGTGGGGGTAAAAACATGATCGCGCAGTATGCCGAACAGGATGCGTTGCTGAAAGCGCCCCGTGCCTATGCGCTTAAGCAGATGCATAAACATCTGCCTGAGATGACAAAACAAGCGGGGCTGGATGCTGAACCGATTTTTACGCCGCATGTTGCGGATTTTTATAGCGGACTCTCTGTGATGGTTCCGATCCATAGGCGCCTATTGCAGAAAGGCGTCGGGCTCACGGAGATCCGAAACCTTTTCGAAAAACGGTATGCCGACGAGCGATTCATTACCATCAGGGCGGAAACGTACGATCCGGAGGACGGATTTCTGAGTGCGGATGCGATGCAGGGGCGCAACGATCTTGAGATCTTGATCACGGGGAACGAGGATCGCATCATGCTTACGGCAAGATACGACAATCTGGGTAAGGGTGCATCGGGCGCCGTATTGCAGTGCATGAATATTATGTTGGGGCTTCCCGAAGAAAGAGGGCTGCTATGAGCAGGAGCGGAAAAAACAAGATCGTATTTACAGAAGGGGGCATATGCGCACCAAAGGGCTTTAGGGCCGGCGGTGTTCACTGCGGTTTTCGTAAGAACACAAAGAAAAAGGATCTTGGCATCATCGTCAGTGATGTCCGCTGCAGTGCGGCGGCGGTCTATACGCAGAACAAAGTGAAGGGCGCGCCGATCCTCGTAAACAGGGAACATCTGAAAAACGGAAAGGCACAGGCGGTGATCTGCAACAGCGGAAATGCAAATACCTGTGCACCGGGCGGCGTCGAGATCGCAAGGGCGACGTGTCGTCTTGCGGCGGATGCGCTCGGTATGGAAGCAGAAGACGTCATCGTGTGTTCAACGGGCGTGATCGGAGAACCGATCAGCATCGAGACTTTCCAAAATGGGATTCCTCGACTTGTGAAAAAATTATCATATGAGGGCTCCGACGAAATGGCCAAGGCGATTATGACGACGGATACCTTGAAGAAAGAAACTGCGGTGACTTTTACACTGGGCGGAAAGAAGTGTAGCATCGGCGGCATCGCAAAAGGGAGCGGGATGATTAATCCGAATATGGCGACAATGCTTTCCTTTCTCACAACAGATATCGCGATCAGTTCGGACATGCTCAGAGTAGCGCTTGAACGCGACATCATTGAAACTTATAATCAAATCAGCATTGACGGAGACACTTCTACAAATGATACCGTTTCAATCCTGGCAAACGGGCTTGCGGGCAATCCTGAGATCGATGCGCCGGGTGATGACTTCAATCTATTTAAAGAAGCGCTTCGCACGGTAACGGTTCAGCTTTGCCGTGGGATCGTAAAAGATGGTGAGGGCGCCACTAAAATGATCGAGTGCGTTGTAAAAAATGCGCCGACGGGCAGTATCGCACGCATCATCGCTTCCTCCGTGATCCAATCGGATCTGGTGAAGACTGCGGTGTTCGGTGAGGATGCAAACTGGGGACGGGTTCTCTGTGCAGTCGGTTATGCGGATGCCGATTTTGAGTGCGGACACATCGATATTTTTCTGTCCTCGTCGGCGGGTAAAATTCAGGTCTGCCGTGCTTCCGAAGCGATTGCGTTTGACGAGGATCACGCAAAGGCGATTCTGAAGCAGGATGAGCTCTGGATCACAGTGGATCTTCATGACGGTGAAAAGAGCGGGGCATCGTACGGTTGCGACTTGACATATGATTATGTCCGTATCAATGGGAGGTACAGAACCTGATGGAAAAAAGCAAACAACGGGCGCAGATTTTGATCGAGGCGCTTCCCTATATTCAAAAGTATGACGGCGCGGTTGTCGTGGTGAAATACGGTGGTGCCGCGATGACGGATGATGATTTGAAGGCGTCTGTCATGCGGGACATCGTCTTGCTTTCTCAGGTAGGGATGCATGTGGTGCTTGTGCACGGTGGCGGACCGGAAATTAGTTCAATGCTGAAGGCCCTCGGTAAGGAAAGCGTATTTGTGGATGGTCTTCGTTATACGGATGCGGAGACGGTGGATGTCGTTTCGATGGTTCTGGCGGGGAAGGTAAACAAGGGACTCGTTTCACTCATCCATAAAAACGGCGGAAGAGCGGTTGGTCTATCCGGTGCTGACGGTGCAATGCTTCGTGTGAAGAAGACGGATGCAGCCGATCTCGGATTCGTCGGAGAGATTGTCTCCGTGGATACCGCACCGATCAGGATGGCACTCGGAGAAGGATTTATTCCGATTATTGCGACGGTCGGCGTCGATGATGACGGACAAGTGTATAATGTTAATGCGGATACCGCCGCGGCGGAGATCGCTGCGGCGCTTGAGGCGGATAAGTTCATGATGCTGACGGATGTGCGCGGCGTATTGCGTGACCGGAATGATGAGGGAAGCCTGATCACTGAGATTGGGGTGACTGAGATTCCGCAACTTGCGGCAGCAGGTATTATTTCCGGCGGTATGATCCCCAAAATCGAGAGCTGCGTAAAAGCGATCGGCAGCGGACTGAAAGAGGCGGTGATTATCGACGGGCGCTTGGAACATTCGATTTTATTGGAATTATTTTCGGACATGGGTATTGGAACGTTGATTCATGCATAAGATAGAGCGGCGGGTTCGAACAATCCGCGCGCTCTTAGGATCTCGGCGGATATGGAGAGAGCATTTATGAAAAGTGAACGCATTAAAGATTTGGAAAACACGTATGTCGCGGATACCTATGCGCGTTATGATGTTGCGCTTGTAAAGGGACTCGGCGCACGTTGCTGGGATGCCGAGGGAAAGGAATATTTGGATTTTACATCCGGTATCGGCGTGAATGCACTCGGTTACAGCGATCCCGGTTGGGTGCATGCCATTGAAAATCAGGCATCGAAGATCCAACATACATCCAACCTTTTCTACACGGAACCCTGCGCTTTAGCCGCAGAAAAAATGATCAAACTGTCCGGTATGTGCAATATGTTCTTTTGCAATTCGGGTGCCGAAGCCAACGAAGGTGCGATCAAGACTGCGCGGAAGTACAGTCTGCTGAATTACGGCGAACAGTATCCGCCGGATGCATTTGACCGCTATGAGATCATTACGCTTGACGGTTCGTTCCACGGTCGCACCATTGCAACGATTACAGCGACGGGGCAGGATTCATTCCATAAATATTTCTCCCCTTTTCTGCAAGGGTTTCGATACTGCAAAGCAAACGACATCAATTCGCTTCACGAAACGGTAACCGAAAAGACCTGTGCGATTATGATCGAGTTCATCCAGGGCGAAGGCGGTGTAAATGATCTGACACAGGAATTTGTCGATGAGATCGCGCGGGTTTGTAGGCTGAAGGATATTCTGCTGATCGCCGATGAGGTCCAGACCGGTGTTGCGCGAACCGGTGAGTTCATGGCGTACAATCACTTTGATGTGAAGCCGGATATCGTAACAGCTGCAAAAGGGATGGGGGGCGGTCTGCCGATTGGCGGAATTCTCTTTGGAGAAAAGACAAAAAACGTACTGGGACACGGCGATCACGGTTCGACGTTCGGCGGCAATCCTGTCGTGTGCGCAGGTGCCGATTACGTCCTTTCAAAAATCGACGGTGATTTTCTTTCTCATGTGAGACAGAGCGGAGAATATTTCAAACAGCGCCTTGAGGCGATGGATGGCGTGTCAGGCGTGAGCGGTATCGGGCTCATGATCGGCGTCGGGCTGAAGGACAAGACGCCTGCGGCGGTGGTGAATGCATGTCTTAAAAGCGGACTGCTTTTACTCACGGCAAAGGATAAACTTCGGCTTTTACCGCCGCTGATCATCAGCCGCGCTGAAATTGACGAGGGTCTGGATATCTTGGAGAAAACGCTGAAAGAATAGCACCTGACATTCTTGCCGATTTCCTGTATAATAATAGAGCGTTTGTTAGATTTTTCACTTGAAAGGAGTGGTTCGGTTGGCCCTCAGAGAACGAGTAGGTATTGACCTTGGGACTGCAAACGTCCTGGTTTACATAAAAGGCAAGGGGATCGTATTGAACGAACCCTCTGTCGTTGCAATGGACGAAGAGAACGGTAATATCCTTGCGGTCGGAGAAAAAGCCCGCGAGATGCTCGGACGGACACCCGCAAATATCGTTGCCGTCCGCCCGCTCAAAGACGGCGTCATATCGGATTATGACGTTACGGAACGCATGCTCAAATACTTTATCCGCAAAGGGTGCGGCGGAAGCAGGATATTCAAACCGCTCATCATGATTTGTGTTCCCAGCGGGGTAACCGAAGTTGAAAAACGCGCGGTTATTGAAGCGGCGACAGAGGCTGGTGGAAAATCCGTCTATCTCATGGAAGAACCGGTCGCCGCGGCGATCGGCGCCGGGCTTGATATCTCCGGTCCGGACGGCAAGATGGTCATCGATATCGGGGGTGGTACATCCGATGTGGCTGTTATTTCGCTTGGTACGATTGTCACGAGCATGTCGGTAAAGGTTGCCGGAGACAGCCTCGACGATGCGGTTGTGAAGTTCATGCGCAAGGAACACAAACTCTATATCGGCGAACGTATGGCAGAAGAGATGAAACTCCAGATCGGCACGGCTTTTCCACGAGAACAGTCGGTTACCTTTGAATGTAGAGGTCGGGATCTTGTCACAGGTCTTCCGAAGGCGATCATTGTCACGTCGGAGGAGATGCTCGAAGCGCTCGACGAACCGCTTCAGGCGATCTGCGAGGCCGTCCATCAGGTGCTTGAAAAGACACCTCCGGAACTTGCTGCGGATATCTCCGTTAGAGGCATTGTCATTACGGGCGGCGGCGCATTGCTGAACGGCATCGACAAGCGAATCAAGAAAAGAACAGGCATTGATGTGCTCGTTGCCGAAGATCCGAAATCCTGTGTCGCGATCGGAACCGGCAAAGCGCTGGATTCTCTGTCGGAACTTGAGACAAGACAGGTCAATCAGAAGAAACAGATATTATAACGGAAGCAGAGGAAAAATATGGTAAGATATGAAGATTTTATCCGTGATTTTGCGGAGAAATTTGCAGAAAACAACCTCATTGAGCCGGAAGATTTTCCTGAATTTCCGCTTTACGCAGATCAGGTATCTGAATTTTTTACGACAAAGTTGGATCTCTACGGCAAAGATCCCGTAATCACGCGTTCTTCAATCAATGACTTTGTCAAAGACGGACTGCTTTCGGCGCCGAACAAGAAAAAGTATTCGCGTGAACAAATGGTGATGATCGAATTCATCCTTTGTTTCAAAGTCGCCTATTCGAAAAAAGACACCTATGCCGTTTTGAAGCCGTTCGTGGAAAACGCAGAATCAAAATTCGATGAGAAAATCGACCTTTACGATCTGTATGTGAAGCTTGCACCGATTTTCAAGCAACAGCGGAAAGTGGCCTGTGAGAATGCGGTTGCGACGATTGATACGATCAAAGAAGCCATTCGCGGAGAAGGAATGGATGATGATGATATGTTGGAAATGTTCCTATTTCTGCTATCGATCGCAGCTCAGGCGGATGCCGCATTGCTCATCGGGAAGAAGATGCTTCACGAGTACTTCAAAAAATAGACCGCAGATTCACAACGGATCTTTTCTGTATATAGACGGACGGATATACGTGAATTTGTTTTTCAAGGTCAGCAACGATTCGCTGTGACCGATGAAAAAATATCCGCCGGGTACGAGGGCGGCATAAAATTTGTCGACGAGTTTCTCTTTTGTTTCCGTATCAAAGTAGATCATAACATTTCTGCAGAAGATCGAATGAAACGGTTTCTTGATGCTGAAGGGATCGAGCAGATTCTGATGTTTGAAGATCACGCTCTTTCGAAGCGCTTCCGTAACCCGGTAGGTGCTTTCACTTTCCCGGACGAAGAACCACGGAATCCAGTCTTTCGGAATGGCCGACAATTCATTTTCGGTGTAGACACCGCTTCTTCCAAGGCTCAATGCCTTCTGTGAAATATCGGTTGCAAGGATGCGGCTGTCCCAAAGTGAAGCGGCGCTTCCGAGGTATTTCTGTGTCGTGATGGACAGCGTATAGGGTTCTTGTCCTGACGAGCATCCGGCGCTCCAAACTCGCAGATCGTGATCTTTCAGCTCCTTATCAATCCACGGCAGTACATTATCATTATAA
>JAISKP010000057.1 GCA_031260885.1 Eubacteriales Family XIII. Incertae Sedis bacterium | reverse complement strand
AGGGCTTTTAGTGCGCGTTGGCGCGGACAGAGGCGGACATTGGGAAGTGTTGTGAGTACAACAGGCTCGAAGATTATTTGGCGATTGACAAACATGTGTTCTTGATATAGACTCGTATTGTTAGACTGGTTGACGCCGGAAAGATGCGTATTTTTGTATCGGTTTTGGATGAAAGGCACATGGCAATGAGTGATCACTCTGAAATGATTATTTACCGGACCGAAGACGGGACAGTAGAAAAGCAGAATAGGAATTGAATATGATGAGTAAAGAGAACAACAT
Source organism: Eubacteriales Family XIII. Incertae Sedis bacterium (assembly GCA_031260885.1). Classification (GTDB taxonomy): domain Bacteria; phylum Bacillota; class Clostridia; order Peptostreptococcales; family Anaerovoracaceae; genus JAISKP01. The sequence goes on along the minus strand of JAISKP010000057.1, from coordinate 12,207 downwards.
CATTCTTTATCAGGACGAAGACGGGATTACGAAGGTGTCCGTACGTTTTGCGGATGAGGATTTGTGGCTGACGCAAAGTCAAATTGCCGAGATATATAGTACAACGAAGCAAAATATTGGACAACATATCAAGAATATTATTGCTGATTGTGAGTTAAGCGAAAATTCAGTTGTAAAGGATTTCTTTACAACTGCCCAGGACGGGAAAAATTATCAAACAAAGAACTACAACCTTGACATGATCATTGCGCTCGGATACCGGGTGCAGTCGCAGGTTGCGACTCGTTTTCGGCGCTGGGCGACGGAGCGGCTGCACGAGTATATCCAAAAGGGCTTTGCGATGGACGATGAGCGGCTGAAACAGGGCGGCTCGCGGTATTTCAGGGAATTGCTGCAGCGCATTCGGGATATCCGTAGTAGTGAACGGAATTTTTATCAGCAGGTTACTGATATATATGCCACGGCGACCGACTATGATCCACGTACCGAGATTACAAAAAAGTTCTTTGCGACCGTTCAAAACAAACTGCACTTTGCGGTACATGAGCATACGGCGGCGGAGTTGATTCACGAGCGCGTGGACAATGAAAAGCCGCTTGTCGGCATGACGAATTTCAAAGGTGACTATATCACCAAAGATGATGTGAAAATCGCAAAAAACTATCTTTCTGAAATCGAACTTCAGAGGCTGAATTTGCTTGTTTCTGGATTTTTGGATTATGCGGAATACCAAGCACTGTCATTAAAGCCCATGTCGATGAAGGACTGGATCGCGTATCTCGACTCGCAGATCGTAAGCACGCAAAGTCAAGTGTTGGCTGGCAACGGTAAGATTGCACACAAGGAAGCGATTGCAAAGGCCGAGCGGGAGTTTGAAATATATCGGGCGCGGGAGATGAGACAGCTGGAAAGCGATTTTGACAAGGCCGTAAAACTTCTCGTAAATGAAAATGGAGAAGGTGAACAATACGAACATTGGGATGATCGAAATGAGCAAGGATGATAGATTTACCATTGCAGAAACGAGCACACTACCCCATGGATATACGACGCTGATCATTGTTGATTCAGTGACCGGCGTGAATTATCTCTTGGTGAATGGTGGCTATAGCGCGAGCGTGACGCCGTTGCTCGATGAAAACGGAAGGGTCGTTGTGAGCTGGGCGTAACCAGCGGCAAAAGAAAAAATCTCAAATACATATTGAACATACGTTCTTGTAATGATAAAATGTTATTACGCTGTTATAAATATACGCGGAGGGTTCTATGAAAAATTACAGGAAAGAACTTCATTTCAAAACGAGTACGCGCAGGGCGTATCTCAACATCACGCCGCAGGTCGAATCCGCGATCGCCGAAAGCGGTATCAGGGAGGGGCTGGTGCTCGTCAATGCCATGAATATCACAGCGAGCGTGTTCATCAATGATAACGAGAGCGGGCTGCACCGAGATTTTGAAACGTGGCTGGAAGGGCTCGCACCCGAAAAGCCGTATGATCGGTATCACCACAACGGCTATGAGGACAATGCCGATGCGCACCTGAAGCGCACGATCATGGGCAGGGAGGTCGTCTGTGCGATCACAAACGGCAGGCTCGATTTCGGCACGTGGGAGCAGATATTCTATGGCGAATTTGACGGCAAGCGCGACAAGCGTGTGCTTGTGAAGATCATCGGGGAATAAATGAAAAGATCATATACGGGAAAGCGATGAAGGGCAATATGCGTGAAATTTCATATACGGAAAAGCGATGATAGACCATAGGAAGCAGAATGGGTAAGAAGAAAAAATCAGGATACAATCCGTATCTTCAAACAAAGAATCCGCAGCAGGAGAAGGACGAGGCGAGCTACGGGCTGAAGGCGAAGAAGACGATGCTCGATGAGACCGCATTCGGCTGCGAGGAGGTCAAGCTGAGCCGCGAGGAACTGGACGAGTTGAGCAAGGGCACCGCGATGTTTGGGTATTCGATCGATATGATCGGCAGCAACAAGTCGGATATGCTCGGAAAGATCATCAAGAGCGACAAACCGAAGGGCTGAGCGCCGTTCTCGTACAGGTCGGCGTCGAATTCTTTGCGAACGTGTCGTATTGAGCGCCGTTTCGAGCGCGCCGATTCGATCAATCCGATTCGATCATGCCATAAAATCTCGAAGTTTTTTAAAGAAAAAAGGAAAGCCGCACTTGACGCGGTATATAAGTATAAGGAGTAATCATTTGTGGCAAGTGCAAAGATAACGAATATTGCGGATGAGATCAAAAGTCGAGCAGATATTGCGGAGATCATTGGGCGTATTGTCCGCCTGAAAAAATCCGGAAACCGTTGGCTGGGGCTCTGTCCGTTCCATAATGAGAAGACGCCGAGCTTTTTTGTGAATGACGATACACAGTCGTTCATCTGTTTTGGTTGCGGTGTGAAAGGCGATGTGATCTCCTTCTATGAAAAGTATTACAATCTGGGTTTCCTCGACGCCGCAGAAAAACTGGCCGGAGAGCTTGGGATCGACTGGACGGCTGCCGGTGAAAGCGGACTCGAGCATGACCGTTCGGCGCTCTACGCCATGAACGGTGCGGCGGCGCGCTATTACCACGATGCACTCATAAAAAATCCGGACAATCCGGCACTGAAATATCTGCTTGGTAGAGGCATCTCTCCTGCAATGATCAAAAAATTCGGGCTGGGTTATGCGGAAAGCTCCGGAAAAGGGCTGGTGCGCCATCTGGAACGGGAGAAACTCCCGCTTGCCGATGCGGAAAAGATCGGTCTGATCAAAAAGCGAAACGGCGAATATGCCGACGCCTTTTGGGATCGCGTGATATTCCCGATCATCAACACGCGAAACAAGGTCATCGGATTCGGCGGACGGGCGATGCGCGACGGAAGCGGACCGAAATATCTGAATTCTGCGGAGTCGACCATTTTTCAAAAGAAAAACAACCTCTACGCGCTGAATCTTTCGAGGAGTGCAATGACGGTCGCAGGGACGGCGGTGCTTGTGGAAGGCTATATGGACGTGATTTCGCTGTATCAGCATGGGATCGAAAATGTGACCGCATCGCTTGGAACAGCACTGACACCGCAGCAGGCAGGGATCCTCAAGCGCTATGCGCCGGATGCGATCCTCTCCTACGATGCGGATGAAGCCGGGGTGAACGCTGCAATGCGCGGCATGGATATCCTGAAGGATGTCGGACTGAACGTGAAGGTCTTGATCTTGAAAGACACGAAAGATCCGGATGAATTTGTCCGGAAGCACGGTAAAGCGGCTTTTGAGGATGCGCTTCGGGATGCGATTCCGGCGGCTGCATTCAAACTGGAAAAGGCGCGGGCGAAGTTTGATCTTTCTTCACCTGCAGGCATGGTGGGATTTTTGAAAGCGGCCGCGGGGATTCTCAGAGCGCTGAGTCCCGTGGAAGCGGATTACTATATCCGAAAGGTTGCGGCGGAAACCGGCGCTTCCGAGGGAGCGCTGCGAATGGAAACATTCGGTACGGATGCTGCGGATTCCGGGTCGAAACAAAATGCCGCGCAGCGGGATACCAGACAGTGGAATACCGGAGAAGACAGAGACGGAAACGGGCATGAGCGTGACGATGCTTTGGATCGTGAATTGATCGCCTTGCAGCGCAATCTGATCCGACTTCTGATCAGCGACACATCACTGCTGCCGCGGATCAGCGAATGGGCACGTATATTTACATTGCCGCCGCTGTATCGGATATATGAGAATTTTTCAAGCCTTGCTGCAGAATCTTCGGATACGGATTTTGATCTACGGACGTTGGAGGATACGCTTGCTGAAGCGGATAAACTTGTGCTTGCCGATCTCATGGATACGATCATGCTCGGAGAAGACACGGAAATGCAGCTCGCCGCCTGCTTCGCAAAGGCGGAACGTAAAGAGCTCGCGGTGCGGGAAAAACAAATTATCGAAGTCCTCGGCGTTTTTTCGGGGGATGATGCGGACAAAGCGCATCTGATTAAAGAATTGTTGGATGTACAGGCGCGGATCAGAGAATTGAAAGAAAGGTGAGCACAGAAATAAAAAGAAAAATCGGGTTGGGGGAATTTAGAACACTGTGAATAGTAGAACGGAGTAATTTATGGCATACGAAGAAGAACATGACGGAAAAACACTTGAAGCGATGGATGAAATTCTGGAGCGATCAAAAATCAAAGGCACGGTTACGTATAAGGAAGTGATGGATGAACTCGGCAGTATCGAAGTAGATAAAGACCAGATCGACGTCTTTTTTGACAGGCTTTACAACGCCGGCATTGAGTTGATTACGGATGATACGGATGAACCGGACGAATTCGCGTTGCTTGCGCTTGAAGAGGAAGAGGAGGAAGAGGAGGTTGATCCCGAAGCGGTGACGCCGGAAGGCGAAGTGGTCCTGGAAGCGGCACTGCCCAAAGGGATTGCGGTAGACGATCCGGTTCGCATGTATCTGAAGGAAATCGGTACGGTGCCGCTGCTCTCTGCGGAAGAAGAAGTCGAGTTGGCAAAACGCATGGAGCAGGGCGATGAAGAAGCGAAGAAGAAGCTTTGCGAAGCAAATTTAAGGCTCGTCGTCAGCATTGCGAAGCGCTATGTCGGGCGCGGCATGCTGTTTCTCGACCTGATTCAGGAGGGAAATTTCGGGCTGATCAAGGCGGTCGATAAATTCCAGTGGGAAAAGGGATTCAAGTTCAGCACCTATGCGACCTGGTGGATTCGTCAGGCGATCACGCGCTCGATCGCGGATCAGGCCAGGACGATTCGCATTCCCGTGCACATGGTGGAGACGATCAATAAATTGATCCGGATCTCCAGACAGCTCTTGCAGGAATATGGGCGCGAGCCTACGCCTGCAGAAATCGGCGCGGAAATGGATATTTCGGAGGAAAAGGTGCGCGAGATTTTGAAGATCGCACAGGAACCCGTTTCGCTTGAAACACCGATTGGTGAAGAAGAGGACAGCCATCTCGGAGATTTCATTCCGGATGAAGATGTGCCCGCACCTGCGGATGCCGCTGCGTTTTCCATGCTCAAGGAGCAGTTGATCGACGTGCTGGATACGCTGACAGAACGGGAACAGAAGGTGCTCATTCTGCGGTTCGGTCTGGATGATGGCAGGGCGCGTACGCTGGAAGAGGTCGGGAAGAAATTTGACGTCACGCGCGAGCGTATCCGCCAGATCGAAGCGAAAGCACTGCGGAAACTCAGACACCCGAGCCGCAGCAAAAAACTGAAGGATTATCTTGAGTGAAGTTCGTGTGGGTGGAACAGGAACTTCATAGTGGCATCGGTATATAAGTGAATAAGCGGATTGCAGCGATGGCTGCATATGTAAACCAAGGCGATGTGGTGGCCGATATCGGTGCCGATCACGCGTATCTGCCGATCCTGTTGTTTCGGCAGGGCGTCACAAGGCGCTTTATTCTGACGGATAAAAACGAAGGACCGCTGATTAAAACCAGAGAGAGCCTGATGCGGGCTTTCCCCGGAACCGCTTTCGAGCCTGAATTCTCATTGCGCTTGGGCGACGGACTTACGCCGTTGGCACCCGGGGAAGCTGACACCGTTGTAATCGCGGGAATGGGCGGGGAAACGATCGTCTCGATTTTAGACGCCGACCGCGCGAAAGTGGAATCGGTCGGACGGTTCATCTTTCAGCCGCGGACAAAGGTTGAAACACTGCGTGAATATATTAACAATAATAGATATTATGTAATTAACGAAGAATTCGCTCCGGAGCGCGGCAGAATGTGCGCGATTTTGGTAGTCGCACCGAAGCAGGACACATGAACGGAGGAGAAAATGTCTATCAAAACAAACGAACTTATTTCAGCAGTAGAGGACTTTGCGCCTCCGGGTATTCAGGAACCTTGGGACAACAGCGGCTGGCAGATCAATTTCGATTACGAAGAAGTCTCAAAAGTACTTGTTGCGCTTGAGGTCACGAGCGATGTGATCGCCGAGGCAAAAAACCACGGCATCAAGTTGATCTTGACGCACCACCCGGTTTTGTTTACACCTATAAAATCCATCGATCACAGTACGATGATCGGACGTTACCTTTTGGATTTGATCGCAGAAGACGTCAGCGTCTATGCTGCGCATACGAGCTTTGACGCGGCGCGCGGCGGGATGAACGATACGCTCGCGGAGGCCTTCGGACTCGTGAACGTGGTTCCTTTTCCGCCGATCGGCAAAATCGCCTCGGATGTCGCGAAGATCAACGGTCGGATGCTGCGGGTTGGCGAGCTCGAAAAGCCGGAAAAATTCAGCGAGATCATTCTTCGCGCCGAGGATCTATTTGATATGAAAGATCGTCTGAAAGTGGTCGGAAGCCCGGATGCTGTGATTCGTAAGATCGCGGTCTGCGGCGGCGGCGGCGGTTCATTTGTGAAAGATATGATCGGGGAGGACGTCGACCTGTACATTACTTCTGACATTCGCCACGATGACGCAAAATTGGCAGGAGAAAGCGGCATCGCGTTGATCGATGGCGGTCATTATGGGACGGAAAAGCATTTTGTTCCGATCATATCGGGGCGGCTTCGGCATATCTTTGGAGACGCGCTGACGATCATCGAAACGGAAACATCGGCCGATCCGTTTAAGGGAAAGTGAATTCGTGTTTCGATGGATGCAAAAATAAAAAAATATAATATCGGAGAATTTAAGATCATTCAGGTGGGTGCGGTGTTCGGCGGAGAGTGTTTCCTGATCATCGGATCGAAGAACACCTTTTTAATCGACTCCGGATTTGCTTTCTGCGGGGAGCGCACAGCCGGGAATATACGTAGGGAGCTCGGAGATCGCCCGCTCGATTATATTCTGCTCACGCATTCGCATTTTGACCATGCCGGCGGTTCTCCCGTCATTGCCGCTGCTTACCCGAACGTAAAGATCGTCTGCCACGAACGCGCTGTGAAGGTGTTTAAAAAGCAGAGTGCCCTTCGTTTTATGCAGGGTATGGATGATACCGCGGCAGAGATGAATGGCTGGGAGCTGCGTCATGACATACTGAACCAACTGCATGTCGATATCCCGGTCACAGACGGTTTCACCCTTCATACAGCGGATACGGATGTACTTGTTTTAGACGGTCAGGGGCATACACGGGACTCAATCGGCTATTTTTTCAAGCAGATCCGTCTGATCGTTTCGAATGAATCGGCGTGTATTCTGATCGAGGGCTGCGGCGAGAAACCGATCCCGGAGTTTATCGTCAGCTATCAGGCTACGTTGGATACCATAAGCCGCTTTGAAGCACAGAACGCAGATCATCTGCTGATCTCGCACCATGGCGTGATCAGCGGCAGGGCAGCGGAGGATTTTTTCAGGAAAGCGCGTATTGCCTGTGAGGATGTCGCCGCTATTGTGATGGATGCGCACGCCGAGGGGCTTTCCGTTGAGGAAATCGCACGGAAGGTTGCGCATAAATATCACGACCAAAGGGCAAAAGCGTTTCAATCAGACGAGGCGTATCTCGTAAACATGCGCGCGATGATTCCGCGGCTCATCGAAGAACAAGGCGGTGGATGACACAAAGGGTTCAGCCGATCTCTGAACTGTAACCACAAGGGGGTAACATGAGGGGACGCTGTGCACTTGCGTTGCCCCTGTGGTATAATGAAATCTGAGTAAGCCAGACGGTCGCGTGAGGGGAAAGCCCTCATGAGGAAAGTCCGGGCTCCGTAGGGCATGGGTGCCTGATAACGTCAGGCGAGGGTGACCTTAGGGAAAGTGCAACAGAAACATACCGCCGATTCGGACAAGGATGGGCTTGCGCAAAATGCGTAAACCCGGACGCAGGATTTTGTTCGTCTGACACAGAAATTGAACCAAAGGAGCGAAGTGCGCGTACCCGGATGTACGCAATCTGAGCGACGACGTTCAATTTATGCGTCAGGCGGACAAAAGACAAGTCCGAAGGTAAGGGTGAAATGGTGAGGTAAGAGCTCACCGGGGTCATGGAGACATGGCTGCCGTGTAAACCCCACCCGGAGCAAGGCCAGAATGGGATGTACAGGCGGAAGCCTGAGCATTTGCCCGATGCTATCCCGAATGGTAGGCTGCAAGAGGACGACGGCGACGTCGTTCCCAGATAGATGATCGTCCACGACAGAACCCGGCTTACGGCTTACTCAAAACTGAAAGATCTGCAGGCACCATTTCGGTGCCTGCAATCATAAGCATAAAGGCTTTTAGAAAGTATGTCAGATAAAGACTCAATTGATTTGATCCAAAAAGAAAATAAGATGCGTGTGAAGCCCATAAAAGGTCTTGTTTTGGGTATGTCGTTTCCGCCGATGATCTCCATGCTTGTCGGCGCGCTCTACAACATCGTGGAGAGCGTCTTTGTCGCTCGGGTATCCGAGGATGCGCTTACAGCGGTCACCCTTTTTTTTCCCGCCCAGATGATGCTCATCTCCGTCGGCGTCGGCACAGGCGTTGGATTGAATTCATTGATTGCGCGTCGGCTCGGCGCAAGAAAACAAGACGAGGCAAATTCGGCAGCGTCGCATGGATTTCTCTGTGCATTAATAAACTGGATCATCTTTGCAGTGTTTGGACTGTTTTTCGTCGATGATTTTCTGCGGTTGTTTACGGACGATCCGTTTATCTTTTCGAGTGCGCTGATCTTCGGCCGCATCGTCACGATCGGTTCGCTTTTCGTCTTCATTTCGGTTACCATCGAGCGAATTCTGCAATCCACCGGCAACGTGCTTTTTCCGATGATCTTCAACATTGTAGGCGCTGTTTTGAATATGATTCTTGCGCCGACACTCATTCTCGGACTGTTTGGTCTTCCCGGCTACGGCGTGCAGGGTGCGGGCATGGCCGTCGTCATCACGCAGTTTATGGTGATGCTCATTGCGATCATCATGCTTTTCGGTTTCAAACATCATGTGAAAGTGCAGTTGCGCGGATTTCGTCCAAGGCTTCGGACGCTCAAAGACATCTATGCGGTCGGTGTTCCTTCGATCGTCATGATGTCCGTCGGCTCTTTTATGATGGCAGGGCTGAACGCAATTCTTCTGACCTTCAGTCCGACGAAAGATCTGGGAGAGACGGCGGTCGCGATTTTAGGGATTTACTATCGCATCAATTCCTTTGTGTTTATGCCTGTATTTGGGCTCAATCAGGGAGCGATGCCCGTCATCGCATTCAATTTCGGTGCGAAGCAAAAAAGCCGGTTGATGGAGGCGTATAAGTTTTCTTTGTCCATCGCGGTCGGTATCATGCTCGTCGGAATGGCGATTCTTTTGATCTGTGCGCCGCAGATTTTACATTTATTTAGTGCGACGCCCGATATGTATGCGCTCGGCGTCCCTGCGCTACGGATCTTCTCGCTGTCCTTTATCACCGCCGGATTTGCGGTTGTGACGGTGAGCCTGTTTCAGGCGTTGGCGCATGGGTTCTTCTCCATGTTTGTATCGTTGCTCCGGCAGATCATTCTCGTCCTTCCGCTGACCTATGTTTTGATCGTCAACTTTGGGGTCACTTCGGCATGGGCGTCGTTCCCGATTGCAGAAGTCCTGTCGTCTGTACTTACGGTATTTTTGCTTCGCTATGTTTATAAAAAGGAAATCAAGAATCTATGAGGCTGGTGACATGGAATGTGAACGGTCTGCGCGCCGTATTGAAAAAGGGATTCTCGGATTTTTGTGCCGCCGAGGGGGCGGATGTCTACTGTCTTCAGGAAACGAAGATGCAGCAGGGGCAGGCGGAGGTGGATCTGCCCGGGTATTCCGAATACTGGAACAGCGCTGTGAAGAAAGGCTATTCGGGGACGGCAGTGTTTTCGAAGCAGGAACCGCTTTCGGTCTCTTATGATATCGATGCGGAAGGGCATGATGCGGAAGGGCGTTCGATCACGGTGGAATACGACAACTTTTATCTTGTGAATGAATATACGCCGAATGCGCAGGATGGGCTTGCGCGCATCGAGTACCGGCTTGCCTGGGAGGTAGCGCGCCGCGATTATCTGAAGGCGCTTGATCATAAGAAGCCGGTGATCCTTTGCGGTGATCTCAATGTCGCGCATGAAGAGATCGACCTGAAGAATCCAAAGTCGAACCGCGGCAATGCGGGGTTCTCGGACGAAGAACGGGGGGCGTTTAATGCGCTGCTTGAGGCGGGATTTACGGACAGCTTTCGTCATCTTTATCCGGAACTTACAGGAGCTTATACCTGGTGGTCCTATCGGTTTAATGCGCGGGCGAACAATGCGGGGTGGCGGATCGATTACTTTATCGTTTCAAATCGCATTGTGAACCGGATCAGGGATGTTGTTATTTTAAATGAGGTGCTTGGGAGCGATCATTGTCCCGTGCGACTGGAGATTGATATATGAGACTTGGCATCGACGTTGGATCCACTACCGTAAAGATTGTACTGCTGGACGATGAGAACAACATCGTTTTTTCCCGTTATGATCGGCATATGTCGAATGTGTTTGAAAAGGTTGTGGAACTGATTGATTCGCTTGCGGAAGCTTATCCGGGGGCGTCCGTTCAGCCTGTGATTACCGGATCGGGAGGGCTTTCTTTGTCAGGGCTTCTTGAGATTCCTTTTGAACAGGAAGTCGTGTCCTGCAGCCGGGCGGTCGAGACGTTGATTCCGGAGACGGATGTCGCGATCGAACTGGGTGGGGAGGATGCGAAGATCACGTTTTACGGTGCGACGATCGAGCAGCGCATGAACGGAACCTGTGCGGGCGGAACCGGTGCGTTTATCGACCAGATGGCGATTCTTCTGAACACGGATGCCGCGGGACTCAATGAGGCGGCGAAGGAACTGAAGGTCATTTATCCGATCGCCGCGCGCTGCGGCGTGTTTGCGAAGACGGATATTCAGCCGCTGATCAACGAGGGTGCTTCCGTGCCCGATCTGTCGGCTTCGATCTTTCAGGCGGTTGTGAATCAGACGATCAGCGGACTGGCATGCGGTCGCGTGATACGCGGAAAAGTCGCATTTCTCGGCGGGCCGCTCGCGTTTTTGTCCGAACTGCGGAAGCGTTTTATCGAGACGCTGAACTTGTCGGATGAAGACATCATCTTTCCCGATGATCCGCAGTATTTTGTTGCGGTGGGTGCGGCAATGCTGGCTGAACACGTTGCGGAACAGCGCATTTCCGACATCCGCGATCGGATCGCGAATGCCGATCCCTCCATGCTCAGCGAGACGAAGCACATCGAGCCATTGTTTGAAAGTGCATATGACTATGAGCTGTTTACGGCGCGTCACGACATCGATACCGTGCACCGAAAGGATATTCGCAGGGCGCGCGGTGCGCTGTTCCTCGGGATCGACGCCGGCTCCACGACGACGAAAGCGGTCGTCATCGATTCGGAGAAGCATCTGGTCTATGCTTTCTACCGCAACAACGAGGGCAATCCGCTCGAGGCGGTGAAGGCGATGCTCCGGGAGCTATATGGGCAGATGAACGAGCATGCGTTCATCGCAAATTCGACGGTCACGGGCTATGGCGAGGGGCTGATCAAAACCGGCTTCCGCGTGGATCTCGGCGAGATCGAGACAATCGCGCACTATAAGGCTGCGGCAGAATTTCTGCCCGGCGTCGATTTTATCCTCGACATCGGTGGGCAGGATATGAAGTGCATGAAGATCAAAGACGGTGCGATCTACAGCATCATGTTGAACGAAGCCTGTTCCTCGGGCTGTGGCTCTTTTATCGAGACCTATTCCCGTTCCGTGAATCTCGCGGTCGAGGATTTTGCGAAGGAGGCGCTTTTTTCGGAGGCACCCGTTGATCTCGGTACGCGTTGTACGGTCTTTATGAATTCGAAGGTGAAGCAGGCGCAGAAGGAAGGCGCGACGATCGGCGATATCTCCGCGGGTCTGTCGTATTCCGTCATCAAAAATGCGCTGTACAAGGTCATCAAACTGCGCAATCCCGACGATGCGGGTGAAAAGGTCGTCGTGCAGGGCGGAACGTTCCTCAATGATGCGATCTTGCGCAGCATCGAGAAGATCATGGGACGCGACGTGGTGCGACCGGATATCGCCGGACATATGGGCGCGTTCGGTGCCGCGCTGATCGCGCGCGAGAACCACACGGGCGATCTGGAATCGGGGATTTTGTCTCTGAAAGAACTTGATTCATTCAAGGTCGAAAGCCGGCACGGACGCTGCAAACGCTGCGAGAACAACTGTCTGCTTACGATCAATCGCTTCGGGAACGGCG
>JAISKP010000040.1 GCA_031260885.1 Eubacteriales Family XIII. Incertae Sedis bacterium | reverse complement strand
TTGGCGCCGAGACTGACCGCATCCCCTGATCCGGCATATGCTGTAACCTCCGAGGCACCGCTGATGCTGAGGGAACCGCTGTTCGAGTAAATACCACGCGCACTTTTAGCAACGTGAACAGTACTGTTGTCGATGAGGATGTCCCCGGCGTAGATTCCGCCATATCCGTCATAATCGTTTGCAACATCGAGCGATCCGACCTCGATCATGGAATTTCGGATCGTCAGATTTCTGGTCAGAAGACCGCTGCCCGGACCTTCATCGTTCAAAATGAGATTGCTGTCCGTGATCAAATAGTTGCTACTTCCCGTTATTCCGTAAGATGCGGAGCGCACAGTGATATCGGAATCGGTGATACTGTTTGTACCTGCGTAAGTATTTCCTCTAATATATCCGTGCACATCGATGTCGCAATTTGCAATGGTGAGTACCAAGCCGGCACTGATGGCGCCGACGGCGCTGCTTGCCTGACTTTCAGGCATGTCGATGGTTGAATCAGTGATTGTTATATTCGCTTCAAAGCTGATCGGTGCGTTTGCTGTGATCTCGCAGTCACGGATGATGCCGCTCCCTGCCGGGCTGCCGACAATGGACCAGACCAGCGATTTGCCTTCCGGATTCCTGGCATCTGCTGTGATCCGGGCATGTTCTATCGTCATTCCGCCGCGAGGCGTACAAATCGGAGCATTCTCGACGCTGCTGCTATTGCCTGTTGCCGTTGCGTTTACCACCGGATCCGAGGATCCCTTCGTGATGATGATATTGTCTGCATCATTCCTTACAATAGAGTCCTTTCCAAGAGCACGCGCATAAATCCCGCTGTCATGACCCGTCGCCGTCGTGAGACCGCCATAGATTTTCAAACCGTACGAAGACCAGATTGCGCTGCTCCCGGACGCCGTCGCCGTGACAGTGAGGATCGCGTCTGTTGCTTCGAAATCGCCCGTTTCGGTATAGAGGCCCCTCGAACCCGTATCCGTCGCCGAAGCGTTTAGCTTCAGGCCGGCATAATCATTTCTGTCCACTTTCAGATCGCCCGCTTTGATTCCGTAGGCTCCGCCCGACACGGTCAGTTCACCGGGCGCCTCGTCCGTCGCCTGTGATCCGTTCGATATCCTGAGGGAACCCGGTACCAGTATTCCTGTCCGTCCGCTCTGCGCCGTAACCGAAACCTTTCCTCTGACGCTCAGCGAAAGGGAAGAATCGTCTGCGATCGATATCGCCGGCACGCCTTCCGAATCCACGATCTTCATCGGCCCTGTTCCCGCGCCCCTACCGTCCAGACACAGCTTTGCGTCGCTCTGATCGACAAAGATGGGCGGCAGCGTGATATCTCCGCTGCTTTTGATCGTCGCGTTATCCGTCCTTACGACGATTCTGTCCTTGTTCGCCAGCATCGACGCTGTGAAAGTCGTGATATCGTTGTTTGATATGACATAATCGCCCGTCGGAATCACGGTGTTGGATGCAGCGGACGCCACGCTTGTACCCACGTGGTTCGTCGCCTGTACTGTAAAGGTATAGAGCGCGGCATTCGTCAGACCTGTGATCGTCGCCGTTGTCTGCGATTTACCTGTGGTTACGGTCTTTCCGCCCGGGCTGGCTGTGACGATATATCCCGTGACAAGATCGCCGCCGTTTCCGACGGGTTCGCTCCAGTTTACGGTTGCCTGCGCGTTACCTGCCCTTGCTGTTACATCGAGCGGCGCAGACGGCGCGCTGAGTGACGGATACAGATTATTATCATAGGCTCCATCAACATAAGCGTTGCTCCCGATGGTGGTGGAACCTCCTCCGGTATTTCTGATTACCCACACTCCGCCCGGCGAGATTACTCTGCCGCCGTTCAGCGTGATGATCAGCCCTCCCTCGGCGTCTATGACATTGCTGCCGTATCCGCTTGTCTCGACAAGACCTCCGTTCATGGTGAGCGTATTCGCGCTGCCGCTCACAGTGATGGCTCTTACATTTGAAGCGGTTCCACGTACGATACCGCCGTTTATGACAATATCCACAGATGTACCCGATACGTTGACGGCGGACCGGCTGTACACAGAGGATTCGATCAAAGCATTTCCCGAAACCGTAAGCGTGATGTGGTCATCGTCAAGATGAATGGCGTATCGACCTGCAGCGCTAATCTCTCCGCCGCTGATATTGATCTTGGTGCCGACACCGTCATTTACACCGTCAACCTGCGGAAAGTATATCGTCGATTCGCTGCCGTCCGCAGAAATCTGTGCGCTGTCTTTGACAGTGAGCTCCGCTTTGGTTCCCTGTATTTTAATCGCATTTAATGCAGCACTGTATACGCGTCCGCTACCGCTGACCGTCAGTTTCGAAGTGGTACCCGTCAGCAGGATTCCGTTCCCGGTGCCCGTGTTCTCCACGACGCCGCCGCTGACTGATATGGTCGTATTCGACTGAGAGCTGAAAATCGCATTGCGGTTTTGGCCTGTTGCGCGCACAATGCCGGCGCCTCTGACATTCACCGTATGGCCGCTGCTGTTTACGACGATCGCTGAGGCGGTATCGGAATCCGACTGAACGATTGCGCTGTCGTTTACAGTGAGGCTTGTTTTAAGGGTGATTGCTGCAGTTGACACTGACCATACCCTGCCGCCCGTGATACTGAATTCTTTGATCGCGCATGTGGCGTTGATTGCACCATTCGGACCGTACAGGCTGATTACATCGCCGCTCTTCACCTGTAGCTTGCCTGTATCTTCGAGCATCAAGTAAGACTCCCCGTAGTCGTGGACGTATCTGTGGCGCACACCATCATACTCTTCAAGAATCGCAGAGCCGTAATCCGATCTTACGATACCGCCGTTTACTATGAGATCGATGTTCCGGCACTTGATTGCAGGAAGATCCTTGTCCCCGTAACATTCATTCCAAAGAACACCGCCGTCTGCAAGCTCAAAAGTGCCGCTATAGTATTGATCTGAAGATATTTGTAGTGTTACCAGCGGCCCATCCGTCAGTTTTGACCTTGACGTGGCCTTCCATACGACTTTAATATTCGTCAGACATAATACCAATGTTTCATCTTGATGGGTAATATTACCCGTTATTGTAACGGTGTCCTCTGCGGTGTTTGACGTCGCGTTCAGGCTCTCGCCGTAAGGCGCCAGAACATTATCGTTGAATTTGGCGATTTGCAGGATGATGCCTTCAGCCGAGCCGTCGTTCACGCCGGCTAAGGCGGATAACTCCTGTTTCGGCTCGTTTTCTTCCGGGACTTCTTCCGCAGGAGCCGAATCCGTCACTGCGTCTTCGGTGACCGGTGCTTCATTTGCGGTCAGATCCGCCGGAACGGGGTCCGCCGGTGGTGTTTCTACAGCAAAAGCCGTAGCGGGCGTCAGCCCGATCACCAGAACGACCGACAGCAACATCGGCAGAATCTGCTTGAAAATCCGTTTCGTATTCATTTTGTTTCTCCCCTTTTGATTCTTTGCTTATGGATTCCGGATCAGGTTCCGGAAGGTCATAAGCCTGAACAACAAAGTGCATAACTCTTTCGTTGTTTCCTTTAAAATCCCTGCGCCTCCGCAAGCACGATCTTTGCAATTTCTTTTTGGTTCCTCATTTTCTTCCGCACCTCTCCGATGCTACGGGCAAGCTCCGGACACCCGGACGCCGCCAAAAGATTGCCAATATATAATTCCCTATGTATATTAGTTGCCAAAAAAGCGGAACTCCCCCCTGTTTATTTTAAAAGTTTAACTAATTTTTAAGTAGATTTATAAAAGTTTTTACTCAAAGCTATGTCATCCTATGCGAAGTCGCAGGATCCGGTGCAAATTCATCATGTGGATTCTGCGACTGCGGAACTTCGTTCCTTGCGCAGAATGACAGCGTTTTCGGACAGTCCTGGCGCAGGGTTTCTCGGAATACTCGATGAAATCACCGTTTTGAAGGGTTAAATCGGTGATTTTTGCGACTATTCCGAGAAACTGGGCTTTTGCCGAAGTGGTTTTAGCAGCTTGTACCGTTTAGCGGTGTTCCCGTACTGCTCATTTGCCTGAGCCTTCGTCCTTCAGGCGTTTTTGCATATCTCTCAGCGTTTCAAGATATGCTTTCTCCACGTCATTTAATTCATCGGCGAGCTGTGCACGATATTGATCATATTCATTGTGTGCTTTTTCTATCGCCTGTTTATGACTGACAGTTCCCGCGTCTTCTAAAATCCCTACGCCGAAATCTCGCGAGAACTTGTCCAATGTTTCAAGCCAATTTTGCATATACATTGGCTCCTGCCTTGATGCTTTCAGTTCCGCCATGTCAAAAAAGGCGTTCACCATGCGGCGGAGCGCGAACAGTTCTTTTTCTGTCATGTAGTTCTTTGCTATCGATACCTCGGACTTTACCGGGTGTTTGCCCTTAAACACAGTCAAGCCCATGAAAGGGAGTTCGGCGTTGGCTCGGTCAAAGATAATTTCGCTTGCGGTCTGCCCGCTTACGGCATAATGCAGTTTGTTCTGCACGATCTTGAAAAACTCAATCGTTTCCGGCATGGTGGCGTTGTAATCCAGACTGGTGGCATATAAATCCAGTACTTGCCGGTACATTAGCTTTTCGCTGGCGCGTATGTCTCGTATACGCTCTAACAGCTCTTTCCAATATATGCCGCCGCCCATATTTCTTAGGACTTCGTCATTTAGTGCAAAACCTTTTTGTAGGTATTCGTGCAGGACGGTCGTTGCCCACTGCCGGAATTGCGTACCGCGAGGTGACTTCACGCGGTAGCCTACTGCGAGAATAATATCGAGATTGTAATAATCGATTTCGCGCGTGACTTCTCGTGTTCCCTCAATTTGAACTTGTGCAAATTTTGCACAAGTTGCCTTTTCATCAAGCTCACCTTCGTTAAAAACATTGCGGATATGCTTTGTTATTACTGAACGCTCGCGTCCGAAAAGCTCGGCGATTTGCGCTTGCGAAAGCCAAAGCGTATCATCTTTCATACGTACATCAATCTTGGTTGTCCCGTCTTCTGATTGGTATATGATGATATCTGATTTATTGTTGGTCGTCATATGGAATCCTTTTATCACTACGTAGTGCCCAGTGTGTTTATTTTACCATGCCAGGGTAGGCTTTGCTCTTGCCCGATTGCTTTGTTGCGCTCACTTTGACGGGGTTCTCTCTTACCTCAAAGTCACTTCTTCCTGCTGACTTT
The DNA here is from genome assembly GCA_031260885.1 of Eubacteriales Family XIII. Incertae Sedis bacterium. Taxonomy (GTDB): domain Bacteria; phylum Bacillota; class Clostridia; order Peptostreptococcales; family Anaerovoracaceae; genus JAISKP01. Next base: position 88 of record JAISKP010000040.1, on the reverse strand, counting down.
GACGGTATAGGTCTTTGTGGCTCCGCTTTCTGCTGTTACTTTTACGCTTATTGTCTTGCTCTTGCCTTTTGCGAGTGTTACCTTTACC
>JAISKP010000018.1 GCA_031260885.1 Eubacteriales Family XIII. Incertae Sedis bacterium | reverse complement strand
TGGACACCGAATACGGTAGTTTTTCAAATTACAGAAGTTTCATGGATAACCCCTTCGCACGTTTTTCTTATGCCAGGGTCACGGAAGCGATTCGGCGGCAGGGGGCGGTTCCCGTTGCGGAGTTATCGCATTCCGGTCTGTACGCAAACAAGTGGAAAAACCCGCCCGGGATCGCATATGGCCCTGTTGAGACGGAAAACTGCGGTCGGCAGATCCTCGCAATGGATGAAGAGATGATCGCGCGCACAATTTCAAAATTTGCAGGCGCGGCAGCCTTTGCGAAAGAATGTGGTTTCGGCATGGTGATGATTCATGCCGGGCACGGTTGGCTTCTGCATCAATTTTTATCGCCTCAGCTGAATACGCGCAAAGACAAATGGGGCGGAGCGGATATTGAAAACAGGTCGCGCCTGACTGTCGAAGTGTGCAAAGCGGTTCGCAAAGCGGTCGGTCCTTCCTTCCCCGTTGAAATACGCATCAGCGGTTCCGAGTGTTATGAAGGGGGATACGGCATCGACGAAGGCGTCGCCTATTCAAAACAGTTTGATGGTCTTGTGGATTTGATTCATGTGTCCGCCGGACACCATGAAGTGGAAGAGGTCTACACGATCACGCATCCGTCTCTGTTCCTCCCCGACGGAGCAAATGTGCATCTGGCTGCCGAGATTCGCAAGCATGTCAATACGCCTGTCGCGACTGTCGGCGCACTGGCGGATCCCGAACTCATGGAAGAAATCATCGCGGACGGCAGAGCGGACGTCGTTGAACTCGCCCGCGGATTGTTTGCCGATCCGGATCTGCCCGGAAAAGCGCGTGCCGGTGAAAAGGAAAATATTCGTCCGTGCATGCGCTGTCTGGCGTGTTTTTCGGCTCTGGTCGATAAGGGAGAATTCTATTGCGCAGTCAATCCGGAGAACGGACGCGAGATGGAATTGAGGGCGGACATCCCCGGGGCAAGACCCAAAAAGGTGATCGTCGCAGGCGGAGGGATCGCTGGCATGCAGGCGGCGCTGACCTGTGCTCAGCGCGGACATGATGTGACGCTCTATGAAAAAGAAGCCAGGCTCGGCGGCACCTTGCTCTGCGAAGAAAACGTGCCGTTCAAAAAGCTATTATCAAACTATATCCACTATCAGGAACGTCAGGTGCGGGCTGCCGGCGTTTATGTGCGGCTTTCGGAAAAACTGACGCCGGAAAAAGCGCAGGAAGCCGAAGCTGACGTGATCATCGCTTCGCTCGGTGCACGCCCCTTCAAACCGCCGATCCCCGGCATTGACAACGCAAATGTGATGTCGGCGGAATATGCCTACGTCAACCCCGATACAGTCGGAGAACGGCCGGTCATCCTCGGCGCGGGTCTGGTCGGGATTGAACTTGCGATATACCTCAGTATGCTCGGCAGGAAGGTGACCGTGATCGAAATGTTGCCCGCCATCAACCACGGCGGCAACCACATGCATGCGAGAAGTCTGCCCGTGCAGATCAAAAAACATGATATTCGCATACATCTGAATACAAAGGCGTCTGAGATCGGGACGGAAGGCGTACATTGCGTGGATCTCACGCAGCCGGAAGGCGCCGGAGCTCAGCTGATCCCGGCGGATACGGTGATTTATGCCGTGGGGCAAAAGTCGCTCACGGAGGAGGCCTTGAAGTTCAACGGCAGCGCTCCCGAATTTTATCAGATAGGAGACTGCCTCTCGCCGAAAAGCATCATTGCGGCCACCTCCGCTGCCTTCGAGGCCGCGCGGAATATCGGTCGCAACAGCTGACAAACTACATAAATCCGGAGGGAAAAAGTATGAAGATCAATTTAAAAAACGGAAAAAGCGTATTCAAAGGCGCGAGCCTGATGGGTCCGTCAAGCGGGCCGCCGACGGTCGTTGATACACACGACGGAAAGATCATCCGCATCCGCCCGCTTCATTATGAAGATTATGCGGATTGGGAAAGCCTGAACCCATGGACGCTCGAAGCGAAGGGTAAGGTGTTCGGTCCGCCGCGCAAAACGCTGCCCGCACCTTTTTATCTCACATACAAGAAGCGCGTTTACTCGGAAAACCGCGTAAAATATCCGCTAAAGCGCGTGGACTGGGATCCGAAAGGAGACCGGAATCCGCAAAACAGGGGCAAGTCCAAGTTTGTGCGCATTTCCTGGGACGAAGCGGCGCAGATCATCGCGGATGAAATCCTTCGCGTCAATGACGAATACGGCGTCAGCGCGATCCTTGCCGAAGCGGATATGCACGGCGAGGGAAAACACGTCGCGCCTTCCCACGGTTGCATGACAAGGCTGCTTTCGCTGCTCGGCGGTTATACGATACAAATGCGCAATCAGGACTCCTGGGAAGGCTGGTCGTGGGGTGCGAAGAATGTGTGGGGCTGCGAAACGGTCGGTGAGATGATGCCGGCAGGCAATCTCTGGCCGGACATCGTAAAGCACTGCGATATGCTGCTGTTCTGGGGTTCGGATCCCGAAACGACCGCAATGGGCTTTGACGGCTATATCTCAAGCCGGCTCGCGCAGTGGATCCACACGCTGGGTCTGAAGTATATCTTCATCGATCCTGCGCTCAATTACACCGGCTGCTATCTCGCCGATAAATGGATCCCGGTCATTCCGAATACCGACGCCGCACTCCACCTCGCCATCATTTATACATGGCTTGTCGAAGGTACGTATGACAGAGAATATGTCGAGACGCATGCGCTGGGGTACGAAGATTTCTTTGAATATGTGCTCGGCAAAGTGGATGGCGTGCCGAAGACGCCGGCCTGGGCGCAGGAAAAATGCGGTGTTCCCGACTATACGATCAAAGCGCTTGCGCGGGACTGGGCGAAGAAAACGGTCTCCATCACACACTGCAACGGCGGGCCGATGATCCGCGGACCTTTTTCAAGCGAACCGGGCAGGCTCGAGCCGATCATGCTCGGAATGCGCGGTCTTGGAAAACCCGGTATCCATCAGGTGAAGTGGACCGAATGGAACCTCTGGTCACCGGTCTATCCCATGCCGTACCAGGGCGAGGAAACGCCGTTCATCGCTCATCGCAACGAGTATGTACGCCCGCCGGGTTCCGAGATCTCAATGACGAACATGATGCGGATACCCCGCGATAAAAAGATTGAAAATCGAGTCAAGGAGACGGGCGATGAAGATCTTGCGCGTGATTTCGATGAATACCGCGAGCTTACGAAACCGATGCCGCATCCGCCGCTTCAGTCCATTCCGCGGTGCCTCGTACATGACGCGATCCTGAAAGGTCATGTCGAGTGGTGGGGGCTCCACAGTTTCTGCGGACCTGCCGAAGAGCAGTGGACAAAACACGAGTTTCCGCAGCCGGGCGGCTCGAAGATCCATATGGTCTGGACAGATTCACCCTGCAACGTGACGTGCT
>JAISKP010000181.1 GCA_031260885.1 Eubacteriales Family XIII. Incertae Sedis bacterium | reverse complement strand
GCAAGGAATCCAGTGTGCGATAGATATTGTCAAGCAAAGCGGCAAAATGCGGTTTCCGCAGATCGGATTTCAGATAGTTTTCCAGTGTCAGATATCCGGTCACGTCGTAGAAAAACTGAAAAAACTTTCCTTTCGGAACGATTCTGACGGGGAATAGCCCATCCACCCTGCCGCGCGTGAGCGCCTCCGCCTCACGCGCACTGAGTAGTTCTCCCTTTTCGGTTTGCAACCGCAGGATGGTTTTGTTGTCTTTGCTGATGATTTTCGCTTTTTTCACCCGGCAGACCTCCTATCCTGAGATTTGGTTCAGCAGTCTTTGCAGTTCGTCCACGCGACGGACAGCATCTTCGTACAGCGTTTTCGTCGTACTGATCATCGTTTGATTCACCGCACCCGTAAACGCACCCACCAATCCCCCCGCCGGAACACCGGCGATGCGCAGTTGTTCGTCGAGCTTCTTTTTCTGCTCTTCGGCAGTTCTTTGCGCCGCTTCCAGCTCTGTCCGAACCTCGCGGATTTGCGCTTGCTTTTGTGCCAACGCCGCCGCAGCCTCTTCCTCGCGCCGGATTTGCTCGGCGGTGTTCTTGATCTCCTGCGCAATCGGCGCGATCTGATTCTGCGCGGCGGTGATCTGAGCCAGCACCTGCTCGATGGCGCGGTTGATATAGGATACTTCGGCGCTCTGCCAACCGGACGTAATGCCTGTTTGATAGGCGCGCAGATTGGTTTTCGCCTGCGTCAGCTGCGTTTCATAGGAACGCAGCTTTTCGGCATACTGATTCGCTACAGATGTGTTGATCGGCACGTTAATTCTCCTTAAATGAGCGGCTTAAAGTCAACGTCGAAGGATGCAAGGGACGTAACAGCACAGAACTGTGCGTATTTCCCATCGCTTGTAGCGACCTTGACGAGGGCAGAGCCATCTCCTACAGCTGACAGAATTCCGGCATTGTCCACGGTGACCGCACCGGGATTGTCCGATGTAAACACCAAGTCTCCGGCAGAATAGCCGTCCGGTATATGGGTGACAATCAACGTATCGGTACTGCCCGGATCCATGGCCACATAGAACGAGGAAATGGATAGACCGTCGCCATAGCCGAGGTTCTCTGCTTCATTTATAAAGTCTTCATCAATATTTTCAGGAACGTCTCCTTCATCATCATCATAAAGCTCCGGATCCACTTCCTCGCCGGTTCGTGTACATTCTTCAACAATCACGCCGTCCTCAATGTGTAGGTGCTTTGTCCATGCACTGTTGTTCTCATTCCAAATCTCTTTGTTGGACTGGTCTTTTTTGACGATAAAATCATATCCGAAATGGATGACCAACGGCACCCACGCCTTTAGATCCAAGCAGCTTTCAGCGCTGGCGGATGACAGCGCTAAATCGGCAACCGCTCTGGCTTCTATTCCGGAGTAGACGCCGACCCACGCGATCTTATGCCCGACGACCTTAACGGATGCTGTCAGATCCGGTCTGATGTATCCTTTCACCTCAAGGTGTGCGGATACGGACGGATCGGAAGCGCTGAAGCTGAGTTTAGCGCCTTTATACGGGGGAATGGTAACCGTCTCGGTGGTTTTTACCTGAACCGCGACAGAAATACTGCCGTCAAAGCCAATATTCAATGACAAATCCGCAGCTACGCCGACAACACCATATGCGCTGAGTTCGACCGTTCCCAGCGGGATGGATTTGTGGAATTCGCCGCTCACGTCTATTTCCGCTTTGACCGTATCTTCAATTTTCAGATAGGAGTCCTGTAAATTAAACGGATTGAACCAGTTCCCATAATCCAACGTGATCTTATCAAAGTTCACGGACACTTTTCCGGATACTTTAGCACCCCCGACAGTTGTATTAACCGAGAAGCTTAAGGCACCTACATTCTTGTAAACATCTGCTGCCGGCGTAAAAAACGGCGTTCCGCCGGTCACATAAGGCGTCAGACTGATGTTGTCCTCTCCGTAATAGCCCAGACTGTTAAAAACAGGATCCGCATCGGCGATTGACGTAACCGTTACGCCTTCCGACAGCGGACGCACGGAGAGAATTCTCGGTTCGAAGGTGCCGGATATCTCGAAGTTGTCAAGGATTTCGTCGATTTCCGCACCGACATATGAAAGCACGCCGTTATTATTTGCAGTTACCTTGATATATTTTCCGTCAGGCAGATACACGCTGGGCTCTACGGCGATAATGTCCCCGACTTCCGCCGTGCCGCTTTTTAGCGTGGCGGTCTGCCCATCGGCACTGAATGTTATTTGGTTGAGATCCATCTGCTTGACGTTATCCTGAAAGACGACGTCGTACACTTGCGGCAGGGTAATGCCATCAGCGATTTCCTGGGTTTTTACCAGGATTTCCTCAGCCTGTTTTACGGTGAGCGCCTTATCTGCAGAGACAGACACGCCGCTTTGGGTTTTGAAAAAATCGAGGATTTCGTCATCGGTCTGCAGCGACGCATTGTAATCGGATTTTTCAAGAAGGGCAATGCCGATCGCCTTTACCGCTGAAATCACCGCAAAGCCATTTGTCGCGTCTTCATCCGGCTTGAATTCACCGGTACTTTCGACGATTTGCCATTCTGCACTGGCTTGAATTTCCACAAAATACGGATTGGTGGTTTTCACATCCGTAAATAGCGGCTCATCGCTGTTGATTTCTGTCAGATTGTACTGCTGAGCCAATGCTGAGATCCATTCGGCACGTGTGAGGCTTTCAACCCCTTCCGTTTTACCGCAACCTGACAGACCCGCTACCGAGCCGAGCAACAACGTAACTGTTAAAATTACGGAAAGCAGCTTTTTCATTTGAGCACATTCCCTTCGTTTAAAATACGAAAAATAACGAATTTATATGTTTCGGCGTAACCGCCGTTGCTTTCGAATTTACGACAAAATACCGCCTTATTTCGGACAGTGTTCCGACCGATACGGAACACTGTCCACTGAGTTATTTTGAGACAGCCCCTTATTCCTGAAATGCCGCCGCGCTGGATTGAATACCGGATTCGGTTGTTTCATACTGTTCGGCCGTCGTTACAAGATATTGAGCATAGGACTCAACGACTTCCTTGTAGGGCTTGAAGTGGTTGTTGCCAAAAGCGGTGATTTTGCGCTGGATTTCTTCTCCGGCATCGCTCTGCCATGTGCCGTCGCAAAGATGCGCGATCTTCGAGCGAACTTCGTTCAGCAGGGTTTCGAGCTGTTCGTTTCTGGTGCGGACAAACTCCGCCGTATCGCGCAGGGTTTGTGTGCTTATACGAATACTATTATCTTGTGCCATGATCTTTTCCTCCGTTAATTAATAAGGGTTTTGGCTTGTGCTACAGCGGTATCCTGCGCCTGCTCATATGAGGCGGCGCTTTTGATGAGGAATTCTGCATAACGATCGATTTCCTGCTTCATCTTTTCGAAATCATCGCGGAAACCTTCCACCTGCTGACGATAAGTGGAAGAATCGATCTCCTCCCATTGCGCACTCATGTCACTGATTTTTCCGAGTACCTCCTTGTAGAGCCCGTCATAGTCAGTAGCTAATTGCGTAAGCTGCTGCGCTGTGCTCCGCAAATCTCCGGTGTCTACAACGATTTTTCTTGACTGTGCCATTTTTGTTCCTCCTTTGAAAAAATTAATATATATACATCAGCCTTTTCACTGACATTTATATCATACGAGAATCAGCTTTTCGCTGTTGATCAGTCCCAATTTCCACAACGGTTGATTCAAATTTAAGATTGCGCCGTCCTCTTTGCGGCAGAGCGCAACACCATCGTCCGCAACAAATAAACGATCCGTCAATTCGGTTGCGATCTTCACAATCAACCCTAAGACCTCATACCCGGTCAGATGCAAAGGCAAAAACACCTCAAATGATTTCTGTGCAACAGGGATTTCAATTTCAATCAGTATTTTATTCACCGAACGGATCCTCCTTTTGCTTTTTATTCATCGGAGATACGAGTTTCACAAGCTCGGTCTTGCCCTTTTGAACGATATAACCATAATCATCGCCGATGTTTTCAAATGGTTTTTTGTAGGATTCCAAGACCGATTGCCCGGCGAAACCATCGCCCACCCAAATGCCGGCAATACCGTTCATTTGAACCTTGTACCATTCATGATCCCATAGTGCTTTGATGTTGGCGACGAGATCCACAAGGAAGAAGCATACGCCAAAGGATGAATCCGCGCGCTTCAGCATCTCCTTCAATTCATCTGACCGGTCTTTCGGCAACGTTTCAAACAATTTTTTCACGCCGACGAGGATCACACACTTTTCGGTAAATGTCGGCAGGCTGCCCCCTGTCCGTTTCGCGCGCTTGTATGCGTCATGTCGCTTGACAAAATCCTGAAACAGCGCTGAAATCTTATCTTCAAATGCGCTCGCAAGATATTCGTAAGAAGTGTCTTTTGTGTTGGCAAAAATCGTTTCGGCATCAAGGCAAACGACCTCGGCGTCGGTGCCCGATAAGACTTCGCAGAAAGCTTCGGCAAACTGCTGCAATGAAATGAGATCATTTGAAAGCACCGGGACGAGCGCTTTTGAAGAGACGTCAAATAGCGCAACATCCAAGCTGTCTTTCAGAATCCCGACCGGAACAGCGCCGGTTTCGGAGGCAAAAGTCGTCAGTGTATCCGCTGTGACGCGATCCGGCATCACCGGAACAGGCTTTGCAAAAGATACGGCATCCGCGCGCAGTTTCTCGCAGGTACTGCGTAGATATCCATGCAAATCCTCATCCGCCGTCGGATAGGCGGTCTGAAATTCATACACGCGGTCAAGACTGACCAGACCTCTTCCCTTGAACTGTGACGGAATGATGCCGCCGGTTTTACCCAAAATAACCGCATAGCCGGTATCGTCGTTGAGCTGCATGGTGAGAATCTGTTTAAAATTCTGCTGAATGCGGTACCGAACCGCCATTGTGTTGCTGGCCGTTACGACAAATTGAATGCCGTACTTCAGCCCATCGCGAGAGAGCAATGCGAACGTATCCTCGTAGGCTTCAAACTGCTCGGAAAATGCAGCGTAATTATTGATGAGAACGAGGATGTTCGGCGCAGTTTTGCCGGAATTTTTGTTGTAGGAGAGCAAATCCCCTCCATATTGAGAAAAAATGGAGCGACGGTTGTTGAATTCACGAAGGAGCATCTTGAACAGATTGATGATCTTCTCTTCCTCATGCGCCAACAGCACATCGCCGACCTGCGGCGCGCTTTCAAACGCCTTCAAGGTTTCCGCACCGAAGTCCAGCGCATAGATGTTGATTTCCTCCGCGCTGTGCTTTTTGATGAGCGAATAGATCAGTGTGGTGAGCAATGTCGTCTTTCCGCCACCTGCCGCGCCGTACAGGATGGCGTTTCCGTCATCTGTGATCGGCAGCGTGAGCGGCAATTGCCGCTGGTTGTACGGATCGTCATATTCGCCCACAATCGGATTCAGTTCAAATGGAATTTGAGGAATGCTATACTTTTGTTCCAATGCATCGATATAAATAAGCGCCGGAATCGGATCCTTCCACAGCCTGGTCACCGAAATATTTTCTTCGGTGGCAAGTTCGCAAAGATGCTTGACGAGGGCTACAAGCTGCTTGGGGTGCTTTCCTGCGGAATCCGCTTTTCTGACCGGTTTTGCCTCTCTGATCACCCGTCCCATATAATCGACCACCCGAATGGCGGAATCCACCTTCCGCTCCACAGTTTCGGTCGGTATATACTCCGCGCCGCTCCATGCGGACTGTCCCATCGCAAACAGTTCATTAAAGCCTACCTGAAGGAAGAATCGTCCCGTCTGCGTAATTTCGGCGGCATCCGGTCGTTTGAGCATGTCCATGGAATCCGCTTTTTCCTGTACCTTGAGGCAGATCCGAAACTTGCTGTTGCTCCAAATCTGATCATCCACAACACCCGCGGGTTTTTGTGTGGCCAAAATCAGGTGAATTCCTCTGCTGCGCCCCACGCGCGCGATCGAAATGAGTTTGTCGAGGAAATCGGGTGCTTGTGTTTTCAGTTCGCTGAACTCATCACAAATGATAAAAAGATGCGGCATCGGTTCCGTAACGACTTTTTCACGGAAAAGCCGCTGGTATCCATATATATCGACTGCACCTTCTCCCGGCGAAGCGGCGTTAAGGACCTCTTGTCTCCTGTTGGATTCGCTTTCGATTGCGACGATCACCCGCTTAATGGTCGCACCGTCCAAATTCGTAACGGTACCGGCCAGATGCGGCAAACGGTATACTTTCTCATTTTCGGTGATTTCAAATTTCGTCGTAAGTCCGCCGCCCTTGAAGTCAATCAGCAAGAACGATACTTCGTTCGGATGATAGTTCGTAGCAAGGGAGAGGATATAAGTCTGAAGGAATTCGGATTTACCGGATCCGGTGGTTCCCGCCACCAGTCCGTGAGGACCATGAAAATTCTCGTGCAAATCCAACACGAACGGTTCGCCGAAGGTGTCCACGCCAATCGGGGTCTGCAGGGAGATGGATGGATTATTTTCCTTCCACCGGATCAATGGGTTTAGATGTTCTATTTTACTGACACCAAACATCTCAAGATAAGTGAGCGTAGCCGGAAGGGAAAAACGCTGTGCTGAAATATCCAAGGGAATATTCGCGACCGCCTCCGCCATACGGTTCGTGATGGCAAGGGTGGCACTGTCCGGTGCAAAGGTTTGCGCTTTGCCGGAAAGATCATCTTTATCGAATATCCGCGCTTCACTGTCGTTCATATCAATGACGCTAACCGTTTCTTTCGGAATATTCTTCAGATCATCGTACAAAGTGATCACGCTGAAGCCGCAGTTCTTTTTGTAAGAAAGCAGTTTGCCGAGCGCATCGCACTTCAGCGCGAGCGCGCGGTCGGCGGCAATAATAAGATAATACGGCGCATATGGAAGGTCGGTATTTGCATCGTCCGGACGCACAGACAGAATATTTTTCTCCAAGATGCCTGAAAGCTCCTTGACTTCATCGGTGCCGGTTGCCAAAAAACGAACGGATTTCTCGTTGTCCCATGCGTGCGGAAACCACTTTGCAAATTCCCATTCTGCGATTTCATGCGCATCCACAATAAACATAATTTTCAGTTCATCATAGCTGTGAAGTGCGATCATTTGAATGAGAAGGCTTCGGACAAGCCCGAGCACCGTACTTCTCGGACCGACGATGCCGGAGATGTAATCATCGACAAGCGATACGCTGATCGGCACATCCTTCAGCAGTTTCGGCTCGCTGCCCAAGGAAAACAGCGCATCCCGAAGATTGTCATCGTCAAGCGTGAATTTCTTTTCCGGGTATTTTATCTCTGCGTTTAGCGGCATTGTTCCGCGTCCCAAACGCAAATGGAGGAAGTCGTCTTGCCCCAAGATGCGCTCCCACAGATCACGTTTTTTCTCGGTAATCCGGCTGATGCACTCGTCAACCGTGACGATGTTTTCAGCAAGTATGTCGCTTTGCTCCTTGCATTTGCGGCGGATGTCGTCCCGAACGGAATCCAAATAAGCGTGATATCTTTCCTGCCGTAATTTTTCATTGGCGGTTTTCATCTTCTTCTCGTGCCGCTTTGTGAGAATCGGCCAAAGAATGGTGCCGATCAACATGCTCACCGCCATCAGCAGCGTCGGCAGCGCTTGCTTGACATCTCCGTCATTTGCGAGAATGTTGGAAACGGCCAATATGCCTGTGGATAGCGAGACCAAGCCCATCGTAAGAGAAGGTCCGAGCATCAGCGCCAACGGCACCTGCTCGATCTTTGCAAGCTGCGGCGGCGGATCAATATTGATTTCGGCTCTCTCAAATGCGCGCTTAAAGCGCGGTGAGCGATAAAAAAAATCCGCAGCCGGAATCTCATCCGAATCCGCCACAGGCTGGATTTTCTGCGGTTCATATTTCAGAAGATCGCCCGAAACGATGCGAACCTTCCCTTCGGGATTGTTGATCGCGAAGAAAGATTTTCCGACGACGATTCTAAGTCCCATAATATAGATGAGATCGCCGAAGGAAAGCTGCCGGGAAGCCACGCGTTCGCCATTCACATAAGTGCCGTTCGTACTGTTTTGGTCGGTTACGAACCATCCGCTGCCGTCATATCGAAATTTTGCATGACCGCGTCCGTCTGACTCCGATATAAACTTGCTGTCGTATGAAATATTGTGATGACCCTCACGCCCAACCGTCAGTTCACAGGGTTTTGTGACAAGAACTTTATTGAGGCACTGTCGATCTTCGGACACCGGTTCGGCAAAAACAGAAATGCGCTCCGATAGACCGGCAATTTCAAGACTGTAAAAACTAAGTGCGCTGATTGCCGCTTGCTCCAACCGTTGTTTGTTGGCGTCTATAATCCATGCGGTTTTGTTGGATTTTAGGATCCAACTGCCGTTTTCGGCTTCGATGCGGATCAGTTCACGCAACCGCCCCGCTTCATCACGATCACAAAGCCAGAATTGCCCCTTGATTTTGGATGGCAGCGTTATAAAGTACAGATGATCTTTTCGGATCAGATTGACAACCATAGCAATTATCTCGATTCAAAACTACTTTTTCAACGGATCTATCAATAAAAAACGATCGAGATCGTTCAGGTTCTTCTTGTCCCTGCCGTAGTTCACCTTAAAAAACAGCGCTATGGATAAAAATGTGCTCCATGTCATCGGGTTTACGCGACGTTCAATGAGGGATACCATTTGACGGCTTATGCCGATTTTCTCGCCCAGCTGGTTCTGAGAAATTCCAATCTCTTTGCGAAGCTTCGGCAAGGCAGTCGTAAATGCATCGATCATTTCTTGCTGTTCCTTTGTAAGCTTTAATTCGTCCAAGTGCACACCCCGTTTATCTTCCCCATAACAAACCCTACCTTCCAAAACAGTTGACGATCTGAAACACAAAATACTGCATCTGTAGTGGATCGTACATAGATTAACATGATGACAAACTATTTGTCAATAGTAATGTTAAAAATAGTGACAAATTATTTGTCACTTCATGAATTCCCCAATCTGCCGTCCCCATTACCGCCTACCCTGCACTGTAACTTTCGATTTTCAATTGCAAATGTCATAAACGACGCATTTTCGTCTTGAGTAAATGCGACAGCTTTGTTATACTTTTATATTAGATGAAACGGATTCAAATAATCCGCTCCGTCTCAATCACACGTTACAGGCAGCAGTAGGGGAACACATGCGAATACGTGTCAGGGTCATGCTTCCGCTCATTCTCGCGCTGATCATTGCTTTTGCGAGCATTAGCGTGATTACAGGATTGAAGACCTACAAGACAATCGACGGCATCGTCGATGCACAGATGCACTTGATGCTCGATACGGTTGACAGTCAGCTCATCTTAACCGAGCAAATCGTTGACATCACCCTTGCGGAACTCGATCAGAAGAATATCGCACTCGCACACGCGCTTGCTGATATCGTTTCGGCGGATGACGGCGTGCTCGAAACGACGAATATGACGCGTATCGCGCAGACGCTCGGCGTAGATGAAGTCTATATCACGGATGAAGACGGCATCATCCGGTGGGGAAATGTACCGCAATTCTTCGGGCTTGATTTCCATACCACGGAACAGACCATGCCGTTCCTTGAAATTTTAAGCGATCCGTCCTATGAGTTGGCGCAGCCGCCGATGCCCCGGGGCGGGGACGGCACGATGTTCCAATATGTCGGCGTATCGCGTACGGATATGCCGGGCATCGTTCAGGTGGGCATTTCCATTCAGACCATTGATGAGATCCGTGCGTCCATGAGCATTCAATACGTGCTCGACAATATGGAGATCGGAAACAACGGCGGCGTATTCATCCTCGATCAGGAAGGTAAAGTGATCGCAGACAGCCAGCGGCTTCTGAACGGCACAGATCTGAACAGCGAGATTTGGGTTTCTACAGCCCTGCACGATGCAGGGCACACTTTTGATTTTATCTATAACAACGAGCGTGTCTACGGTGTTTCCGAGCAGACGGAGAACATGACAATCGTCGTCTATATACCCTATGAAGACATGAATAAGTATACGATGGATACCGTTGTATACGCAGCCATATTCGGTCTGATCATCGCGCTCATCCTCGTGCTGATTGTCTATATGATCGTTACGCGGTTCGTCATCCGACCGTTGGAACGACTGAGCTCAGACGTCGCAGCAATAGACACGGGAGAAGGACTGGATACGTCCGGATACGCAAAAAGTGTAGAGTTTCTGAGTCTGAGCACTTCCATCGACAATATGCTCGAGCGCATCACCATGTCCGACCGATCCATACGCATCCTGCAGGAAGCTGAAAAGGAACGCAGTGTGGCGCTGGAACAGGCACAGAAATCCTCACAGGCGAAAAGCGAATTCCTCTCCAATATGAGCCACGAAATGCGGACGCCGATGAACGCGATCATCGGCATGACCACCATCGGAAAATCGTCAGATGATCCGGAGCGTAAGGACTACTGCTTCGAGAAAATTGAGAACGCTTCCGTTCACCTCCTCGGCGTCATCAACGATATTCTGGATATGTCAAAGATCGAAGCGAACAAGCTTGAGTTGTCCGCGGTACATTTCGATTTTGAAGCGATGATCCGGAGAGCCGTGAACATCGTCAATTTTAGAATAGAAGAAAAGAATCAGCGTTTTACGATGCACCTCGACACACACATTCCGGATCGGCTGATCGGCGACGATCAACGGATCGCACAAGCCATTACAAACCTGCTTGGAAATGCCGTAAAATTCACGCCAGAGGGCGGAACGATTACACTTGATACACACCTTGTACAAGAAGCGGATGCGCTTTGCACAATCCGGTTTACAGTGACAGATACGGGGATCGGCATCAGCGAAGAGCAACAGGCCCGTCTGTTTGCCGCATTCCAACAAGCGGAAAGCAGCACCTCGCGGCAATTCGGCGGCACGGGACTGGGGCTCGCGATCACGAAGCACATCGTCGAGATGATGAACGGCGAGATTCGAGTTGATTCCGAGCTTGGCAAAGGATCTGCTTTCTCCTTTACGATTCAGGTCAGACGGGACAACACAGATCAGCCGGAGACACAGCATAAAGGCATCACCGGTGAAAACGCCGATACCCTCGCAGCGGATAAAACACCCGACTTTTCCGGATATTGCATCCTGCTTGCTGAGGATGTAGAAATCAATATGGAGATCGTACTTGCCTTACTGAAACCGACGGGGATCACGATAGACCATGCGGAAAACGGGAAAGCGGCCGTTGCGCTTTACAGCAAATCGCCGGATCGTTACGATATGATCTTCATGGATCTGCAGATGCCGGAGATGGACGGGTTTGAAGCGACACGCCGCATCCGGGGATTTGAAGCGCCGAACGCAACGACAATCCCCATCGTCGCCATGACGGCAAACGTGTTTCGTGAGGATGTCGAAAAATGTCTTGAAGCCGGCATGAACGACCACGTCGGCAAACCGCTGAACTTCGCGGAAGTCATCGAAAAGCTTCGTCTCTATCTCCACGACGTCGGATGATTTCGTCGATGACGCTGTTGATGACATCGAAATTGTAGCCTTGTCCGGTGAGTTTCAAGGAGATACGGCGGGCGATCTGGGTCTTTGGAACATCGTCGCGCATCTCTGATGTCGCCTTTGTCGCGATGATCATCGCGTTCTCCCTTTCGGTCTCGGCAGGATAACCATCTTCAATCGTAAAACGCACAAGCTCTGCGGCGAGACCATGCCGTCGCATTTCATCAGCGGCACGTCTGCGCCCTCTGCCCTTCTCGATCAGAATTTCAAGATATCTTTTCGCGTAAGCCGCATCGTCGATATACCCGACGTCTACCAGAAATTCCAACGCCTCATCAATCTCCTGCGCGTCATAGCCCGCCTTTGAAAGCGACAACCGGATCTGATACGCGGTTCTGCTTTGCTTCTCAAGAAGGCACAGCGCCTTTTCCTGTGCGCTGATCTTCGGCTTTTTATTTTTATTTTTCGGTCTGTCTTCGCCGATACTTTCTTCCGTATTCTCTGCGGGTGTTCCGTCAAAATCTGCTTCAAACATTGTCTTTTCTTTCACAATCTTTCTCTCGGTCCGTCACCCATATCACTTCCGGAAATTCGAAAATCTGCGCTGCACAGCAGGAACAGATCACGCCTTCGGCGATCTCCTTAGTTCCAATCGAGGCAGTCGCGGCAGGAACAACTGCCGAAAGGTCGAGGATCGAAAAGGTGTTCAGTCCTCGGGTGAGTCCCTCGCCTGTAAACTTCACATATGCTTCCTTCGCTGTCCAAATCCGGTAAAACCGCTCCGCCAATGCCGCATCCGTCTCCGATTCCCAAAGGAAGTTCGCTTCGTCCGCTGCGAAAAACCGTTCGCCAATCCTGCGGAGTCTGTCCGCACCGCGCGCGCGCGCGGAAGTATCCTCAATATCAAGTCCCACTTCGTCCGATCCGATCAAAACCGCCCAATAACGCCCCGAATGGGAGATCGAAAAGTGAATGTGCTTTAGCATCGGATCCGCAAAGGACGGCTTGCCGTGTGCGCCGCGACGGATATCGTGATCCGTCTGACCATATCGCTCACACACCCATGCCAGGGGATTTCCCGTCTTATCTTCTTCTATTTCATGAAGGTATAGATTCATGCCGTGCGGTCGCTGTGCTTCTGTTGTTTCATCCAGACTTTCATGACGAGTCGGTGCGGCAGGAGTTTACACAACAGCACTTGAAAGCGGACGCCTGCGCCGAGAACCGAAACATCTTTGCCCTTTTTCAGATCTTTCATCGCTTTGACGATCACGTCTTTGGATTCCCAGAGTTTGTTATAGTAGGTTACGGCACCGTTGTCCGTAACGGCGTGGTCGAAGAACTCGGTCTTTACCCAACCGGGACACACAGCCATCGCGCGGATGCCGAGCGGTCGCAACTCCACGTTTAAGGCGCGTGTAAAACTCAGCACATAGGCCTTCGTCGCTCCGTAAATGTTGATATAGGGAACAGGCTGAAAAGACGACAGCGAACCCATATTGATGATATACGATCCGGGTTTCATGTAGGGAATCGACAGGAAACACAGCGCGGTAAGCGCTTTGACATTCAGATCGATCATATCGAGGTCGTCCTTCAGCGGAACTTCCGGCGCATACGCAAACCGTCCAAAGCCGCTCGCGTTGACCAGGTATGCGATCTCAGGCGCGGTTTCGGTAAGTGCCTTCGCGTACGAATCGATGCTCTGCTGCTCGATCAGATCGAGGGCAAAAATGCGCGCGGGACACGGCAGCGAACCGGCAAGTTCCTTGAGCTTATCCTCTCTGCGCGCAATGAGCCATATTTCATCAAGGTCTTCTATTCTTGCAATTTCTTCGGCGAAATCGCGTCCCATTCCGGACGACGCGCCGGTGATCACAGCAATGCTCATGCGGGTACCTTCCATATTCGAAACGATGTAAACCCTTATTTCAGGTATTTTATCAGAATATGGATCATTATCTCATGAATCGTTGCGTTCTTCAACCAGTCCGTATTTTTTCTTGATCCGGGTGAGTTTCTCCGTCATCGGTCTCGATAGGATCAGCAAAAAGAGGATCGTTGACGCGCCGTGAATCAAGTTGAACGGCACACCGAGCATATAGGTCGATAAAATCGACGCCTTCGTCCATGTGGAAGTAAACATCATGACTGCGGCAGTATCGAGCAGCAATCCATAGATCATAAACGCCGCAAGTCCTCCGAAGATGCTGAGCGGCAGGGTCTTCCCGGATAGAATCCCCTTGCTGAAAAGCAACCCCGCGAGAAAACCGATGATGCCAAACGCAAACATCTGCCACGGCGTCCACGGTCCCTGTCCGAAGATGAAGTTTGAAACAAAGCCGGTCAACGCGCCGACGATAAAGCCGCTCTCCGCACCGAGGCTGACGCCCGCGATGATGACGATGGCGATGACCGGTTTGACCTGCGGCACCATGAAAAATGCCGTCCTGCCCGCCACCGCGATCGCTACGAGGACTGCGATTATGACGAGTTCCCGCGCCTGCGGTTTCCGGCTTTCAAAGACCATCGCGAAAGGAAGCGTAGCAAAGAGGATGATCATCAGGCTGATCGGGTAATAACTCCGGTCATTCAGAAAAAGAATTCCGATCGCGATCGTGAGTGGAATGCAGAACAAAATCATCACAGCGGCTACGATCGTCCGCTTCTGTCCCGTTACCTTTGTTTCGCTTGTCTGCATCTTTCAATCACATCCTCTGCCGTAATCGCCTCTTCAAAAATATGTCTGCTCATCCTGTTTGCCGCCGTTGTATAAAAGCTGTTGCCGGAAAAGAATGCTCTTGGTGCATTCTCCGTTACGATATTGCCGTCGAAAAACAACGCACACCGGTCGGCATACTGCGCACAAAATTCCAAATCGTGCGATACGATCAGCACGGTCATTCCGCCGTCCCGCAGTTTCCGTAAAATACCTGCGAGTTTTCGTTTAAAAAAACTGTCCATGCCCTTGGTCGGTTCGTCCATAAGCAGCAGCTTCGGATTTGTAAGAAGCACCTTTGCCAACGCGGCGCGCTGTTGCTCACCGCCGCTCACATCATACGGATGTTGATCTAAAAGCGTCGTAATTTCCGTCAGTTCGGCGATTTCCGGCAGCACTTCCGCCGGCGATGCCGTAAAACCGCGCTCCGAAGGCGCATGCCTCCCGTGTGACACCATATCAAGCAAATCGTCCCTGATCGAACTTCTTGTAAACAACGTCTGCGGATCCTGCGGCAGTACGCCGAGTCCCTTTTCAAAAAGTGCGGCAGATCCGACCTTGGTCGTGTCAACACCGAGCACGGACACCTTTCCGCGGTATGGCTTAAACAGACCGGACAGAACGCCAAGCGCCGTCGTCTTGCCAGTACCGTTGCCGCCGACGACACAGAACATCTCTCCGCAGCGAACATCCAACGTAAGCCCGCGCAGAATGTCTTCCCCATTTTTCTCATAACGAAACCAGACATCCTTGACGGCGACAGGGGACGGATCTGAGGACCGTTGGGGGTGGCATGAACCCGCCCCATTTGTCTTATATCCAACCTCTGTCGCCATCCCTTCCGCCCCCGCATACCGCGCCAGATAGTCCCTGCCTTCCCGAACCGTTACGGGGCAGGATTCTCCGATGCTTTCCTCCAACGCAAGAAATGTTCGCATGGGCGTCGGCATCGCATACAGCATGGGATCCTTCAACGCTTTCAGCTTATGACCGATGTGAGCCGGCGCATCTTTCGCGATGATCTTACCGTCGCCCATCACCACCACATTGTCCGCCTCACGGAGGACTTCTTCCAGCCTGTGTTCGGAAAGAATGACCGTTGTGCCGATCTCCGTGTTGATTTTCTTGATCGTTGCAAGAAAATCGGATGCCGCGATGGGATCGAGCTGCGATGTCGGTTCGTCCAGAATGAGCACCTCCGGTTGCATCGTCATTACCGCCGCGAGGTTCAGCAACTGTTTCTGTCCGCCCGAAAGTTCAAAAACCGACTTGTGATACCAGCCCTGAATGCCGAAAAAGCTCGCCATCTCCGCCACGCGCAGACGGATCACGGCGTCACCGATGCCGAGACTTTCGAGTCCGAACGCCAGTTCGTGCCATACTTTATCGGTCACAATCTGATTGTCGGGATTTTGGAGCACAAAACCGATGCGCGATGTCTGCGTACGCAGATCCGCCTCGGCAAGCGGTTTCCCGCTGAAAAGAATCTCACCGATCCGTTTCCCGTGCGGCGTCAGTACGGTTTTAAGATGCCGCAACAGCGTACTTTTTCCGCAACCGGACTTGCCGCATAAAACGAGAAATTCGCCATTATCCACGGAAAGATCAATGCCATCAAGTGCGAAAGTCTCGCTTTCGGGATATTTAAATTTCAAATTTTTTATCTCATAGAGCGCCATATCGTACTGTCCTTATATCAAACATCGGCACCATTCGAACTTTTATTGCCAGAGGAGACGATCTTCAGTCTCAGCGTACGCCATATGAGATCTTCCCTGATATCGAGCATCAGCGGCAGCGTGCAGATGATCAAATATTCCGCATACGCCACAAGGACGAACCCATCCGGAACGTTGATCACGAACGCGGGGAAATACAGGACGGATAGACGATGCAGCGCGATTGAAGCGATGATCCCCGCAAAAAATAACAACATCGCAACAACGAGTATTCTGTCGCGAAAATCAAAACGGAAATTCGAATAAGCCGTCCGTCCTTTGAGCCCATACCCGCGTGATTTCATGGAGTCTGCCGTTTCGATGGCATTTTCGAGCGCCCACGTGACCAGAATCGATAGGATCGAAAGACCGCTTCTGATTCGTACGATGACATTGCCGGATGACACATCTCTGCCGATACCGCGCTGCGCATTCGTAATCCGCTTGATCTGCGCCTTGTAGCGGGGAACAAAGCGTAGCGCCATGGATATGATGAGCGACAGTGCGGGAATAATCCTGCCGAAAAGATACAGAAACTTATCGGAGGTCATGACCGCATTGTAGCAGGAGAACCACAGAATCACAGAGCCGATCATCACCGCGGCGGCGATTCCGTATAGGATTGATTCAAGGGTGATCGGATTCATTCGGACATAGGTCAATATTGTAACCCCTTGATGATTGAATGCCGGATTGATCACCGCGGCGGCGACCATGAGCGGCAGGAGAAAGGCGAGATTGAATTTCACCGCCTTCCCGCCGTTCAGGTAAATCGAATATACCATGCCGGAAACAAACGAGATCCCGAGCAGCACCGGGTGCAGAAAAAAGATCGTAATACCCAGCACAAAAGCAAAGTACATAAAATTCACGATCGGATTGCAGCCCGAAAACGCGTCCGCATGCAGCTTCGTTGCGCGCATCGTACTCATCTCTCAGAAATTCAATCCGAAATCCCGCCCGAGATCACAGGAATAATGCCATTCGATCGTATCCCCGTCCTGAAGCTGATATCTGCTGCTGCCGTAGTTTGGAAACCAACCGTTCACGCTGTATACCCAACCGGAAAGTTCTCCGCAGTCGAATTCATACAGATTTGCGATGCCTTCAATATAGGCGCTGTTGTATATGGGCGTGTCGACAAATTCCATGTGTATCCCGTTGTTCCGCGTCTCCCGCGCAAGGACGTCAAAGACAGACTCCCCTTCCGTGAAGGACACCGTTCTCGAGCTTAAAATCACGCCGTCTCCCGGAACAATGCCGGTCTTTGCCGGATTCAGATTGCCGATATTGTTTGGATCCAAGATCTTTCCGCATTCGATGTAGAGTGTACAGATATACGTCTGTTGCGGATTTATCTGCACATTTTGCGGTTCCTGTGGCAGCGGCTGCCCCGCCGGAATCGGATCTGTATGATATTGATCCGGCATCGCGATCACATCGGATTCGAGATCAGAACCGGACTGCGGATCAACAAGCGCACCTTCCGTTGCCGCATTCGGCGATGGATGATCCTCAGCGATGGCGATCCCGATGCCGTCCGAAAGCGGCGTGGCTTCATCCTGAATTTCCAAGGTTGCATTTGCGCTGCCTGTACCGAATGCGGTGACGGCGCCCGGTGCAAAGCACCAGACGCTGATGATCGCCAGTACCGCCATTGCGGAAGATATTGCTATGATTTTCTTTTTCCCCATAAGTTCCCTCTGTTCCTTTCGGTTTTCTGCTTATTTATACGGATTTTCTGTTCCCACGTCTAACGCCGTAAGCGCTTCCGAGGAAGAACGCCAGCGCAAGTGCAGCCAGCGCGGCAAGTGCACCGATGATCACGCGCAGCAGTGACAAGTCGCCGCCGGTGTCATTTTCGGCATGAACGACTGCCGCAATGTCCGTGCCGGAACTCTGCGGTACGGGATTCGCGGTAATCGTATCCGTATTCGATGCGGAACCGGGCGGATTGATGTTGTCCGCGCGTGCACCCTGTTCCCGGGCAGCCGCCGCTCCCTGCGCGATAGAACCTTGAATCGACCTGACGAGCGGTCTTGCTGCATTCAACGCCGCCGCATTCGTATTCGAAGGCGTACCGCCACCATCGCCGGTGCCGGTACCCTCTCCGTTTCCGGTACCCTCTCCGTCATCGTCGCCATCACCAACATCATCTCCGTCATCGTCGCCGTCGTCAGGATCATCTCCTTCACCGTATTTTACAAGCGTAACATCGCTCATATCGTATAGACTCGTCTGATCTGACGTCAGTGAACGCAGCAACGCAACAAGGGTGTAAGCGCTCTGCTCTGTCGCCATGCCGTTGACATTGCCGGTCAACGTATGTCTGAATCCTGCTTTTCCCGGCTCAATTTCAATCAGGAAATCCAGTAGCGCGTCGTATATCGTTCTGTCGTTTTTCACAAAACGCGTGTCCGTCAGCGAAATGCCGAGTTCGTTCAGCGCCACTAAGACCTGTGCAATGCTTTCGGCGTTGACCGTACCCCATGAAGCGAAGCCTGCCGTATCGGCCTTTTGAATATTGCCAAGCGCCGTGAGTGCGCCGTTTACAGCGGCATCCACGGCATCGTTTCCGATGCCGTAATACGGGGCAAGCGCCTGCAATGCCATACCGGTCATGTCGGGATCCGGACTGGTTCCCGAAAGCGCCCATCCGCCGCCGGCGAGTGCTTTGCCTAAAATGTAATTTAGGAGCGCGTCTTCTGTCGTCTGCGTCTTGTCAGAGCCTTCCGGTAACTGCGGCATGTCATAGCCGCCGCCGTTCAGTGCGATCAGCGCAAAGATCGGTCCGTTGATCCCTTGTGTTTTCACATAGTCAAAGTCAGCCAAGGCAGCTGTCAGATCATAACCGGCAAAGTCCGTCGCATCGATGCCGAGCGCGGTCAACGCCAATACCACACGGGAATATTCTGTGGATTTGGTCGAACTCAGCAGACTTCCTGCATCCAGAATCGGCTGAATATCCGCCAGAAGTTTTTCGAGATAGGCAGCCTTCAATTCATCCGTGATCGCGCCGCCGCGCGCCAGACCGAATAGGATCCACTCACTGTTGTAACCCGGCGCTGTGAGGATACCCTTTTCATATGCAGCTACCTGATCCAGAATCGCCTGAACCTGTTCGGCTGTAGGGGCCTGCGCGGGGTCTGGCGGTGTAACGGGATCTGCATCGCGCAAAGTAATGTAATAAATAAGCGGCTCTTTATCCTCCTCCTGCACAATCACGCGAACAATACCGCTTTTCGGCGCCGTCGCATAAGTCCTGCTCGCGCCCTTCGCATTATTGATATAGACCATGCCCGCACCGGTACCTTCGACACTGATATTCACGTTTTCTATGGAATCGATTGGTACGTTATAGATATAAACATCATCTTCGAGCGCCAACGCGATGCCGTTGAGTTTTATGGCGTCCGGAGTCCCTGTTACGCCAACGCTGGTATCCAAGCGCACCGCAGGAGATATCGCCGACACCTCGGTGGATTTCTCACCGATGGCGCCCGCGTAAATATGGCTTGCAGTCTGCACTTTAATGTAGTGAATCTCATCCAGTTCAACAGGTTTGCCCTGCGCGTCGATTGCCCATGAGATGTCAAAACCGTCGTAACCGGTCGTATAGGGATTCGCGATCGCCGCGGTATTGGTTGCATGTACATCCACATAACCCCAGTCCGGGTAGGCAGCCTGCGCGGAACCGTAGGGATCCGAGGCGCTGCTTGTAAGCAGAGGACCACTGAAGGTGATTTCATCTTCCTCGCCTGTCTGCCACGGATACAGCGGATAATTTGCAGGTTTTGGATATTTGTAAAAGCTTGGATTGGGAATGCTGATTTGACTTCCATGGTTGTCTCGATAACCGGATGTGCCGTCGGCATTGCGAATATAGGTCACCTCGTAATCGCGTATCGTATTATCATCAAAATAGTCCGAGCCGGCAAGCAGATACCAATCCGTTCCGTCCTTTGATACATACACATTGCCCGGCTCAGAAAGCCCGGCCCCGCCGCCGCCCGCGCCGGCATTTCCGTCTATGGCAAAGTCGATGCCGTACGGATTTTCGGGGTCATTTTTGATTGCCTCCTGATAATAGACTGTTACAGAACCGCCGAAATTGCCAAGGGATTTCACCGAGCCTCCCAGAATCGCATCGGGGTTCATACCGTATGCAACGCTGTTTGTATACTGACTCGCCGGAACCATATAAGAGATGATTTCGTCAGGAGCGCCCGCGATGGTATCCATATAGAGGATTTTGTATTGATATCTTATGGGCACGCCGTCCAGGATGCGCTCCGACGAGAGCGCGATCTGATATCCACGAAGTGTGTCCGGCATAAACGGCAGACTCGCGGTACCCGAATGCGTGTATACCCCATCTGCCATGGCCAACTTGTTTGCTGCGGTGGAACTGGTCAGGTGCTTGTAAATACTCGTTCCCGCTGCTGTCGTCATCGTGTAGGTAACGGTATCGCCCGCCTCTGCCCGCACATACATGCTTTCCCCGCAGGAATCCGGCGTAAAGGCATCCCGGAATATGCCGTTTGTCAGTTCCATCGTCTGAATCTTCGCGTTATCGAGTTCATCCTGAGCAATATTCAACTTCTCGATGGAAAGCGTGTAGGCGTCCTCTGCAAGAAAGCCGCCGTTTTGATTATAGGTGGCCTGTGTACACACTTCGAGTCTCACCGGGGTGATATCCCCTGTCAGCGGAATGACCAAATCTGTGATTGTTTTTTCTGTCGCGATCACGGTTCCATCTACAAGGACGCGAACATACGATGTCGCCAAGGTCGGCGCACTGCTGAGGCTGACTTCTGTGACAGGCGACAGGAAGAACATCCTGTATTCCTTCGTCGCAGTCGTAAAACTTGCCGTTCCCAAAACGCCGCCGGGGGCCCGGATGGTCGTGCCTTCAGCCCCTCCGCCAATCAGCGGTTGTGCCAACGTTTCTACACTTGGCGTGGCGGCCAGACTTTTCAGCGTCGCCGTAAGCGGCCTAAGAACTTCAATAATATAATCACTGTAATTGTCTGAATCCTGTTTATCCGTAAGCCGGAGCGCAATGGTATTCAGACCGGCGGCAACCGTAAAACTCTTTGCGATGCCGCTTTGCAGTGCATCGGCTCCCGCTGTTAATGTATAGGCATCTCCGTCAAAGACCGGCGTAAATGTGACGGACGCCGTGTTCGTCGCCGCCGTGGTCACCGTATAAGTAAAGACAGTGTCGACAAAGTTGATTCCGGCGGCATTCAGACCTGTCGCCGTAAGCCCTGTGAGTTTCGGCGCGCCGCTCTGCTCCGGTGGCGCGGTGAATGCCGCCGTCGCTGATGTAACGTCTTGTCCTGTCGCGAGTGGATTGATAATGACCGCCAAAGCGTCTTCGATTGCCGCCTGCGCCGCGCCTTCCGTGAACAGCGCGCGGATCAATGCGGATTTGTCCGCCATCGTGAAATAGGGTGTGAACCAGTCCGCGGATATGCCGAGATCCGCGCCGAAATCCCAG
>JAISKP010000142.1 GCA_031260885.1 Eubacteriales Family XIII. Incertae Sedis bacterium | reverse complement strand
CCGCAAACGCGATCTCCGGAGGCCCTTCGGGCGGATACTGCTTTGGGCTCACTACCGTCGCAAGCATCTCGGATGTTTTTATGATCAATTTTCCGCCGCCGTCTTTTTCGTATCCGACTTTTTCGCGGCAGGTTTCTTTGCCGCCGGTTTATTTGCCTGCACCGGCTTTGTCAGCACATGCGGCAACGCTTCCTTCGCATGACGAATGAAGACAAACTCAATTTTCTTCCGAACCGTCTGCGGGATCTCATCGAGATCGCGCACGTTGTCCGCGGGAAGCAGTATCTTCACAATGCCCGCACGATGTGCCGCAAGAACCTTTTCGCGTACACCGCCCACAGGAAGAATATTGCCGCGCAGCGTGATCTCACCGGTCATTGCAACATCCTGCCGCGCCGGAATACCGGTTAGCGTCGAAATCATCGCGGTGCACATCGTCACGCCGGCAGAAGGTCCGTCCTTTGGCGTGGCGCCTTCCGGAATGTGAATATGAACGTCGTCCTCCGTGTAAAAATTTTTCTTGATGCCGAGTTCATCGGCGATGGAACGAATATAGCTGATACCGGCACGCGCCGATTCCTTCATGACGTCCCCGAGCTGTCCCGTGAGCACAAGCTGTCCGGTTCCCGGGATCATCGCCGTTTCGATCGACAACGTCGTACCGCCGACGGCGGTCCAAGCGAGTCCGGTTGTCACGCCAACCATCTTCTCATCCTCGATCACATCGTAGCGGAAGATCTTCTTGCCGAGATATTTTTCAATATTGCTGCTCGTGATGTTGACCTTATCCGACTTCTTCTCCACGACCCGGCGTGCAGACTTTCTGCAAATGCCGGCAATCTCACGTTCCAGATTCCGGACACCGGATTCGCGTGTGTAATAGTTGATGATATCGTGTACGGTCTGTTCCGAGATATGTACGACCTCGGGTGAAAGACCGTGTTCCTTAAGCTGTTTCGGAATCAGATACTGCGCTGCGATATTCGCTTTTTCCTCTTCGGTGTAGCCCGGCACTTCGATCACTTCCATCCTGTCGAGCAGCGGCCTGGGAATTGTCTCAGTCGTATTTGCCGTCGTGATGAACATGACCTTGGAGAGGTCGAACGGGAATTCGAGATAGTGGTCCGTAAACTCCCTGTTCTGTTCAGGGTCAAGCACTTCAAGCAGCGCAGAAGCCGGATCGCCGCGAAAATCCGCGCCGACTTTATCGATCTCATCAAAAAGAAATACAGGATTCATCGTTCCGGCATCCTTGATGCCGTTGATTACGCGTCCGGGGATCGCACCGATATAAGTGCGCCGATGTCCGCGGATTTCCGCTTCATCCCGCACGCCGCCAAGCGACATTCGGACAAATTCTCTGCCGGCAGCGCGCGCGATGGATTTCGCCACCGAGGTCTTGCCGACGCCCGGCGGACCCGCAAGACAGAGAATCGGTGCCTTCAGGGTATCGACGAGTTCCATCACCGCCAAGTATTCAAGGATGCGTTCCTTGACCTTTTCAAGTCCGTAATGATCCTCGTCCAAAATATTTTCCGCCCGCTTCAGATCAATCTCATCTGCGGAATACTTGTTCCAGGGAAGCTGAAATACCCATTCAACATAAGAGCGGATGACACCGCCCTCAGCCGACGACGGCTGAATCTTTGAAAGGCGCTTGATCTCCTTTTCGATCTTGGCATGAATTTTCTCATTCAACTTCAGGTCGTTAAGCTGTTGAAGCCAGTCGCGAATCTCGTCCTCGATGAGCTCATCGTCTCCAAGCTCCTCTTGGATCGTGCGCATCTGTTCGCGAAGATAGTATTCGCGTTGGG
The DNA here is from genome assembly GCA_031260885.1 of Eubacteriales Family XIII. Incertae Sedis bacterium. Taxonomy (GTDB): domain Bacteria; phylum Bacillota; class Clostridia; order Peptostreptococcales; family Anaerovoracaceae; genus JAISKP01. The sequence continues at coordinate 2,762 of JAISKP010000142.1, read as the reverse complement.
ACTTGTTGATCTTATTGCGAACCTTCTTGTTGATGTCCTGTTCGATTTTGATGATCTCAATCTCTTTCGTCAGAATATCATTGATCCGCTCGAGCCGCACTTCGGGGTCAAACGCCTCAAGAATCTCCTGTTTGACCTCTGTACGAATTTCAAGGTGAGATGTGATGATATCCGCAAGCCTGCCGGGCTGTTCAACGGAAACAACCGAAGAGAAGATGTCCTGCGGCAGCTTTTGGTTGACATCCAGATAGTCTTCGAAGAGATCCAACGCCGTTCGCATCAAGGCTTCGACCTTATTCGGAATGACGTCATAATCCGTTTCCGCGATCTCTCTGACGCGTACCTTAAAGTACGGCAGTTCGTGAACCATTTCCCCGATCTCACCGCGGCTGATGCCTTCTACAAGCACGCGAATCGAGTCGCCGGGCAGCTTCAGCATCTGCTTGATCTTCGCGATCGTTCCGACGCGGTAGAAATCTTCAAATACAGGAAGATCCGTTTCCGCATCCCGCTGTGCGGCGAGAAATACGATCTGATCGCGCACCATCGCTTTTTCCAGTGCGCTGATGGACTTTTCCCTGCCGATATCGAAATGAAGCACCATGAACGGAAAGATCGAAAGCCCCCGCAACGGAATCATCGGCATTACGCGAAACGCGTCCTCGCCGGTCTCATCCCGGGCATCCGACGCAGTTTCCATTTCTTCATACGCTTCTATGCGTTGCTCGGCTTTTTCGATGACGAGATCATCAGTAGCGCCTTCGTCCTTCTTCTTTGTCAATTTAGTTTCCCCCTGTTATCAGGAAACGATCTGTTTTGTCGCGTCCCTCTTCCCTTTCACATCGGCCAGAACCAGTGTGGGTCCGGTATTGTTATCGATCGCACCCTCGGTAATGACCACCCTGACGATATCATCTCTCGAAGGAATCTCGTACATAATATCGGTCATCACATGTTCGATGATGCTGCGGAGACCTCTCGCGCCGGTCTTGCGTTCAATCGCCTTTTCTGCGATCTTTCCGATCGCACTTTCCTCGAATTCCAGATCGACATTGTCGATCAGAAACAATTTTCTGTACTGCTTCAAAAGAGAATTCTTCGGTTCGGTGATAATGCGAACAAGCGCATCTTTATCAAGTTCTTGAAGCGTACACATGACGGGCAGGCGTCCGATGAATTCCGGTATCAAACCGTATTTCAGCAGATCCTGCGACTGAACCTTTCGAATGATCTCCGAGGTTTCAACCGCGTCCAGATGATATTCCGAATTGAAGCCGATCGTTTTTTCGCCGAGTCTTCTTTGAATGATCTTATCGAGACCGTCAAATGCACCGCCGCAGATGAAGAGCACGTTTGTCGTGTCAAACGGGATGAAGTCCTGGTGCGGATGCTTGCGTCCGCCCTGCGGCGGAACATTCGCAATCGTACCTTCGATGATCTTCAGGAGTGCCTGTTGCACGCCTTCCCCGCTGACATCCCGCGTGATCGAAACGTTGTCTCCTTTCCTGGAGATCTTATCGATTTCGTCGACATAGATGATGCCCTTTTGCGCTTTCTGAATATCGCCGTCCGCAGCCTGAATGAGCTTAAGCAGGATATTCTCAACATCTTCACCGACATAGCCGGCTTCGGTGAGCGCCGTAGCATCCGCAATCGCGAAAGGAACATTGAAAATTTTTGCAAGGGTCTGTGCAAGAAGTGTTTTCCCGGAACCGGTCGGTCCCATCATAATGATGTTGCTCTTTTGGATTTCAACACCGTCCGAATCATGCTGTCCTGCGTATTTCACCCGCTTATAGTGGTTGTATACCGCGACCGCAAGAATCTTCTTCGCCTCGTCCTGCCCGATCACATATTCAGACAGCAATTCGAAAATTTCCTTTGGCTTCGGTACGTAGATCCCATCGGCATTGTGGGTGCTGCTCAACGCGTCGCTGGAATTTTCAAATTCCTCTCGAATGATATCCTGACAAAGCTCTACACACTCGTCGCAAATATACACGTTCGGACCTGCAATCAGCCGTTTCACTTGATCCTGCGGCTTACCGCAGAAAGAACATTTCAGTTGTTTGTTATCGTCGTAATTACTCATAAGAATCCCCCGCTATCTTGATGTAATGACCTTGTCGATCAAGCCATAATCCGCTGCCTGCTCCGCCGTCATAAAATTGTCACGATCCGTATCGACCGCAATGCGCTCAAGGGTCTGCCCTGTGCGTTCGGCCAGAATTCGGTTCAGTTTTTCCCGTGTCCGAATGATGTGATCCGCATGGATTTTTATATCTTCCGCCTGACCCTGTACACCGCCCAAGGGCTGATGGATCAGAATCTCTGAATTCGGCAATGCAAAACGCTTGCCCCTTGCACCGGCCGTAAGCAGGAATGAACCCATACTTGCAGCCATTCCGACACAGATGGTCGAAACATCAGGCTTGATATACTGCATCGTATCGTAAATGGCAAGACCTGCGGTCACGGAACCGCCCGGGCTGTTGATGTACATATTGATATCCTTCGTACCGTCTTCAGCCTCAAGGAACAGCAGCTGCGCCACAATCAGACTCGCAAGATAATCATCGATCTGTTCGCCTAAAAAGATGATCCGATCCTTCAGCAGCCTCGAATAAATATCGTAGGAACGTTCGCCCTGACCGGTTTGTTCTATTACATAAGGTACCAATGGCATGTTGATGTCCTCCTATGTTTCCGCAGCATATGTTCTATAACCTATGCCTCAATGACCGCCGTTTCAAACATATAAT
>JAISKP010000121.1 GCA_031260885.1 Eubacteriales Family XIII. Incertae Sedis bacterium | reverse complement strand
CCCTTTGTTCCCCTTTAGCGTTCAAAAATAATTTTTCCTCTATAATACTTATACCCAATTTTTCGGGTTTTAAACATAAATAATCAAACTTTTTTCATTTTTTTTGATTTTTTTCATCACGAGCACCAAAAAAGCCCCTTTGACAGCCTCAAAATGCTCTGATTGCATAAGATGCCCGCCCCTTAGGAACTGTGATGACGTTTCATAAGTAAAAGTAGTAGTAAGCTAAGATTTATTGCCTCATTTGAAAAAAAAATAAAAAATATTAGCGTTTTAGCGAGAAAGTCGCCATATTCACAAAATAAGACCCCTTTTTTTGTGAATATAAAGAGTTTCTCGCTTTCTATTCCCAAACCCCATACCAAAAAGCGAGAAAGTCGCCATTTTCACTGAAATTGTTCCCGTAATACCAACTGTGCAAGTGTCACGTTACATTTCACACCGCCGTCATTGCGAGCGATACCCAAAGGGCACAGGCGCGAAGCAATCCAGTGTAAAAATCAATTGAATCGCCTCTGGATTGCCGCGCTACGCTCGCAATGACTACCTCAAATCCTAAGCCGGGACAGGAATTCTATCGTTGCGGGGTGAGCCGGATTTTCGAATATTTGCTTTGGGGGGCCTACTTCCGCTATCTTTCCTTCGTGAAGGAATACTACGCGGTCGGCTACGCGCTTTGCGAAATCCATCTCGTGCGTGGCCATCAGGATGGTCGAGCCCGAGGTCTTAAGCTCCTGCACGAGGTCGAGCACCTCACCGACGAGCTGCGGGTCTAAGGCGCTTGTGATCTCGTCCAATAACAGGAGTTTCGGGTTGGACGCTATTGCCCTCACTATGGCGACGCGCTGCTGCTGTCCGCCCGATAGCTGATCGGGGTACTGCTTCGCCTTGTCTTCTATACCTATGCGCTTCAGAAGCTCCATGCCGATGCGTTCGGCCTCTTCTTTTTCGACCTTATGCACTATGCGGTTTGCAATCGACACATTTTCAAGTACGGTTTTATGCGGAAAAAGATTGAAGTGCTGAAACACGATGCCGATGCGCGCCCTCGCCTTGTCTTCATCGATGCGGGGGTCGGAGATGTCCTCACCGGCTAAGATTATCTGTCCGTCGTCAATGCGTTCGAGCAGATTTATTGTACGCATGAGTGTAGACTTGCCGGAGCCGGATGCCCCTATGATCACCACGACCTCGTGCTCATAGATGTCGAAATCTATGCCGTTAAGCACGTGATGTTGTCCGAAATGCTTTCTGATATTCTTGAGTCTGAGTACCGGTTCTGTCATGTTAAACCGACCCCTGTAGCTGTTCCCGCTGCTGTACTTTTTTGGAATACCTGTCCGTAAGCAGAATGAAGGGGAAACTCATGATGATGAAGAGCACACCTGCGCACACATAGGATGCGTAGTTGAAATGAATGGCGGTGTATATCTGTGCGGAGCGGACCGCGTCGACCGCGCCGAGGACGGATACGAGTCCGCAGTCCTTTTGCATCGCGACGAAGTCGTTCATGAGCGCGGGGATCACTTTGCGGATCGCCTGCGGGAGGATGATCGTCCGCATCGTCCGCGTGTGGGATAAGCCGAGCGAGCGGGCGGCCATGCGCTGGGACGGATGCACCGCCTCGATGCCGGCTCGGATGACCTCCGCGACATAGGCGGAGTAGACCATCGAGATCGCGACCGTTCCGAGTAATTCTGTCGGTATGCGGCCGAAGATGCCGAGCGATGGGATCCCAAAACCGATGAGATACAGCGCGATGATCATCGGGATACCGCGAAATACATCGGTATATATATTCGCAAGCAATCTAAGCGGGAACAGCACGGCGCTCCTGGTCGTGCGAACCAATGCTATGAGAGTTGAAAAAAGGGAGACGATGATCAGTGACGCGATCAGAACTTTTATATTCATCAGCAGACCCTTCGCAACGGAAGGAAGCGCCGCAATGAGGTGTTCCGGGCTGAAATACATATAACGGACTTTTTCCCAGCCCTCGGAATGGGAGAGTATCAGATAGATGATAACTGCGAGAGCGATAAGGCTTCCGCAGGATATCAGCGTCGATTTAACTGTCTGCGAACGACGAAATGCGCGCCGGTCTAATTCGATCTGACTTGTTCTGCCATCATCATGAATTGTTCCGGTGCGCATAATCTACTCCACTTAATCCCTACTTGATCCCTACTTAATCTCTACTTGAGTTCTACTTGAGTTCAGGCGGGAAATTGGGCGACAACCACTGGTCGGCGAGTTCGGTGAGTTTTCCGATTTCACGCAGCGCTTCGACCGCCGCCGTGACCGGCGCTGTCAGCGGGCTGTCCTTTGCAAGCAGAAGGCCGAGACCGTCTGTTGCATCTTCGCTGCCGGTGAGCTTACCGAGTACGAGTCCGTTTTCTATCTGCGCATCTTCCGTCTCGCCTTCGATGTTGACGACATAGTCTGCCGTCAAAAGAGCGGTGACTGTTGCATCGATCTGACCGGAGTTAAGCGCGGAGAACACATCTGACAGGTTGTTGAAGACCTGAACTTCTTTCGCGGGCGCGATATTGTCCGTGGTGTACTGGATCGCAATATCGCCGGCAGGTGCGCCAAACACTGCGTCTTTCAGCTCTGCAACGCTGGTCGCTTTTGCAAATTTGCCGTCTTTCTTCACGATCACTGCAAGACCTTCCTTATAATAAGGAGAGGAAAAGTCAACGGTGTTCAGGCGTTCGGGCGTAATCGAAAACTGCTGCAGATTAAAGTCGAAGTCCTTTGCGCCGGGCTGGATAGCCGGATCGAAGTCCGTCCTCGTCCAGACGACGTCTTCCTTTGCAAAGCCGAGTTGCTCGGCTACGGCGTAAGCGACAGCCGCTTCGAACCCTTCGCCCGACTCGGGTTTATCATCAATGACCCACGGCGGCCATGCCGGGTTGCCCGTAGCGATCGTGAGCTTACCGGGAACGAGGGTCGGAAGTGCAGCTGTATCCGCTGCGCCGGTCTCGTCTGTAGCAGCATCCGCCTGATCGGCATCATCTGCTGCCGGCGCCGGTGCCGGGTCTGTCTTGGCATCATCTTTGCTGCCGCAGGCGCCGAGGGTAAATACCATCGCGACGATCAGGAGGCAGGTCAAAAGAAGTGATGCTTTTTTCTTCAATTTCATTGTTCTTTCCTTTCATAACACGGGATAACGTTCTTTTCATATATGTTTTATATGAATTGATAATATGATATCACGTGAGACTTATTTTATCAAGTATCAAAGTTATTTGCAAATCTGCCGGTCAATAAG
>JAISKP010000098.1 GCA_031260885.1 Eubacteriales Family XIII. Incertae Sedis bacterium | reverse complement strand
TTATAGAAATAATCAAAGCAAATGAGCATGAAGAATTCTTAAATTATTTTCCGGAATACCGCAGAATATTTGATGAAATCCAGACAGGGATCGATCAGTTTTCTGAGCGCATTGACCAGTGCTTTCAATCGCTGCACCCGGAAAGATTCGAGACCAGAAAAATGCTTGCCGAAGCCGTGACCGCCACCGAATGCCCCGCTTGCCTTTTCGCGCTCATCGACGGCAAAGCCGCAACCGCAAAAGCCTGGATCATGAGTCGGCCGCCGAAAAAGATTTTGGAGCTGATTGAAATTTTGGAACAATACAACCTGCACCTTGCAGACACGCCGGAAATGTGAAAAATCAGCTACCCGTATTAAAAATATATTGAACATACGTTCTTGATGCGATATAATGTCCGTAGCGATACCATAACAAAAGATTCGCCGGATATATCCAAGCAGATTACTCATTTGCGGTGTTGAAAGGATATCGACATGGAAGAACAGAAACAGACGCTTGAGCGCAACAACATACAGCTGTTTGAAGATAAGAGAATCCGCACGGCTTGGGATGAAAATGCTGAGGATTGGTATTTTTCTATTGTGGATGTCGTGGAAGTATTAACAGACAGTGAAACCCCTCGTCGTTATTGGAGCGATTTAAAGCGGAAACTAAAAGCTGAGGGAAGTCAGTTGTACGAAAAAATCGTACAACTGAAAATGATGTCTTCTGACGGAAAAAAATACAGTACCGATGTCGCAACCACCGAACAGCTTCTCCGCATCATTCAGTCGATCCCTTCTCCGAAAGCAGAGCCGTTCAAAATGTGGCTTGCCTCGGTTGGGCGTGAACGGATTGAAGAAACGATCGATCCGGAGCTTACGATTGACCGTGCACTTACGACCTACCTCAAAAAAGGCTATTCCCGTGAGTGGATCAATCAACGGTTACAGGCGATACAGGTTCGCAAAGAGCTCACCGATGAGTGGGACAATCGCGGCGTAAAGAAAGGCGTAGAATATGCAATTCTCACCGATGAAATCACAAAGGCTTGGGCAGGGATGTCAACGCGCCAGTACAAAGGATATAAAGGATTAAAAAAAGAAAACCTCCGTGACAACATGTCGACCCTTGAGCTTGTTCTGAATATGTTGGCAGAAGCGACGACAACTGAAATATCCAAAGCCGCAACGCCCAAGACCCTTGACGAAAACCGTAAAGTGGCAAAAAGAGGCGGCTCCATTGCAGGGAATGCGCGCAAGGAAATTGAAGCGGATACGGGGAAGCCGATTATCACGAAGAAAAACGCTGTTGATTTTTCTGAGCTGCTTTCGGATGTGATCGAAGATACAAATAAAGCGTAGCGTAGCTCGTTCCTCTAATGACAACCCCCCATTAAATAAACCGTTTGAAGTCCCGATGGTTCTATTTTGCACTCAGATATGAGTATTCACAAATCCGTACTCGTCTTTCAGCATCTGCAGAACTTCTTCGTTATGTTCGCCCAAGAGCGGAGGACGGCGGTCTATCGAACATGGCGTACGGGAGAAACGGATGGGGAATCCCGGCATTCTCACTTCGCCGGAGATCGGATGCGCTACATTTTGGATCATACCGCTTGCCTGCATTTCAGGATCATTTACCGCTTCTGCATACCCGTAAACGGATCCGGACGGAACGCCGGCAGTTTTCAATATTGCCCGCCACTGTGAAACTGTTTTCCACTTCAGTGTTTTTTCCATTTCTGCTTTCAGTTCTGACTGGTGCTGCGTGCGCTGATCATTTGTCTTAAACCGGACATCCTCCGCCAGATCATCACGTTCTAAAGCGCTGCATAAAGCCTGCCACAGTTTTTCATTTCCGGCAGCGATCACGATCGTTCCATCTGACGCCGCAAAAGAATCGTCCGGCGCTACTGACGGATGCCGATTTCCGATGGGTTCCGGCAATTCGCCATCATACAGATAGCGCGCAATTGCATTTTCGGAAACCGCGATCTGCCCGTCCAGCATAGCAACATCGACGAACTGCCCTAAGCCGGACTCATGACGCTCGCATAGTGCGGCCAGAATTCCGGTTATTGTAAACAGACCCGCACCGATATCTCCAAAAGAAAACCCCGCTTTGGTCGGTCCCTGTCCCTCCGGACCTGTCATGCTCATCAGACCACCATATGCCTGTATTACGATGTCATATGCGGGTAGTTCTGCATACGGACCTGTCTGCCCGAATCCGGAACAGGCTGCATAAATCAAACGGGGGTTGATTTCACTGAGTACTTCGTAACTGAGTCCCAGACGTTTCATGACGCCGGGGCGGTAATTTTCTACGATGACATCCGCATGTGTGACCAATTCCTTTATCAACGCTACGTCACCCGGATCTTTCAGATTTGCAGTAATGCTGCGCTTATTTCGGTTTGCACTCATAAACATCGTCGATATCCCCTCGATCCGGGGATAAGATTCCCTTGATTCGTCTCCCTCGGGCGATTCAACCTTTATGACGTCAGCACCCATATCCCCCAGGAACATCGTACAAAACGGACCGGCCATAGCACGCGTCAAGTCGATAATTTTTACACCTGATAATGCTTTATTCACTTCTCAGTCCTCCTCTGAATTTTTTATCAGAAATGTGTCTTCGCGGAATCGTATAAAATTTCATCTGTGTTTTCGCCCAATAGCGGTGCACTGCGCCGAATTTCACACGGAGTGCGGGAAAGCTTTATCGGCATACCCGTTACACTGACCATTCCGGCAATCGGATGTTCCGTGTCCAAAATCATCTTCCGATCGGCGATCTGCGGATCTTCCAACAGATTCGCTACAGTGTTGATCTTTCCACAGACGACATTATGCGCCCGCAGTTTCAAAATCCATTCCTCCTGCGTCTCTTTTTTCAGAATCTCATTCAGAACCGATTCTAACGTCGTCCAGTTTTCTGAACGGTCATCTGTCGTAATAAATCTCGGATCTACCGTCAGTTCTGTATGAACCAATGCTTCACACAACTTTACCCATGCCGCATCCGTTGTCGTAGCGATCACAATGTCTCCGTTGGAAGTATGAAAAGATGAAAAAGGACAGGCACCTGCATGCCTGTTGCCTAACGGCCTTGCTTCGATTCCGGCATTTAAATACCGCATCATTGGATTTTCCATAATCGCACTTGCTGCGCCGTACATGGACACATCAATCTTCTGTCCGAGTCCGGAAGTGAATCTTTCAAATAAAGCTGCAATAATGCCAGCGGCAAGCAGCGTCCCTGCCGATGTAGATACGACTGAAGACCCTACTTTGCTGTATTCCCCTCCCGCCTTTCCTGTAACCCCCATCATCCCACTGAAGGCTTGTACCGTGAGATCATATGCAGCTTCATCCCGCATCGGTCCTTCCTGCCCGAATCCGGTGCCCGATGCATAAATCAGCGCGGGATTCAGCGTTTCCAAGGTATCATAGCCAAGTCCGAGTTTCTCCATAACCCCGGGTCTGAAATTTTCAACGAGAACATCGGCATTCTTCACCAGCTTAAGCAACGCTCCGCGTCCGTCTTCCGTCTTTAGATCCAAAACCACACTGCGTTTGTTGCGGTTCTGCTCTATGAAATACATGCTTTCTCCGTTGACAAAAGGTCCGATCATACGGCTGTCATCACCTGTGTCCGGACGCTCGATTTTGATTACATCCGCGCCGAGATCCGCAAGTATTTTCGTACAAAACGAACCGGCGAGCATATGTGTAAGGTCTATCACCCGAAATTTCGAAAGTGCATTTGCCACCTGCATTCCTCCTTTTTTCTAAACTAAACAACGCAAATATTCATTTATATAATTATTTATTGCTCCCCAACCTAAATATTGGACAAATCATAAGAAGTTCCACGCTCTTATGCTATACCGGAATATTCCCATGTTTTTTATTTCTCTTCTGAACCGTTTTCCCCTCCAAGATTTCTAGAATCTGAATAATCTTTCTGCGCGTATCGGCAGGTCGGATGATCTCATCGTTCTCCAAAATACTCGTGCTCAGATAAGGATTCCCGACTTCTTCCACATATCCGTCCGTCAGTCTTTTCTTCAGTTCGGCGCGTTCCTCCGGCGGAGCGGCCTCAATTTCCTTTTTGAAAATGATCGCCGCAGCGCCGTCCGCACCCATGATCGTCGATTCGCCCGTGGGCCAGATCAGATTCACATCGCAGCCCATCTCCTTTGAACACATCGCTGCTGTTGCGCCGCCGTAATTCTTCCGAAGCGTGATGGAAATCTTCGGGACGGTCGCTTCGCAGCACGCGTAGACCATCTTCGCGCCGTGACGGATCACGCCGCCGTGTTCCTGATCCACGCCGGGTAAAAATCCGGGAACATCCGTCAGCCAAACGAGCGGAATGCCGAACGAATCGCAGATGCGGATAAAACGTGCGCCCTTATCCGATGAATTGATATCGAGGCATCCGGCGCGGACAGAGGGTTGATTTGCGACCACCCCGACAGGCTTTCCGCCCATCCGGATGAATGCGGTGACGATATTGCGTGCGAAGAGCGGCTGATGTTCGAGGTACACGCCGTCATCGGCGATTGCACGGATGATCTTCTTCACATCAAATGCTCTTGCCGTATTAATGGGAATAAAATCATCCAGTTCCGGGATCTGACGATCCGAAGGATCGTCCGTGGGCTTTACCGGCGGTTTTTCATCCGCATTCTGCGGCAGATAGGAAAGGATGTCCTTGATCAGTTCAATGCATTCCTCATCATCTTTTGCAAGCATGTGGGAAACACCCGAAAGTTTATTGTGTGCAAGCGCGCCGCCCAGAGACTCATTGTCGATGACCTCTCCCGTTACCTGTTCGATGACCTTCGGCCCGGTCAGAAACATGTAGCTGGTTTTATCGACACTGATCACAAAATCCATTAGCGCCGAGGAATAAGCCGCACCTCCGGCGCACGGACCCATGATTGCAGAAATCTGCGGAATCCAGCCCGAGGCCTCTACGTTGTACCGGAACAATTCCAGAAAGTTCTGCGAGATGATCGCTTCCTGAATGCGACCGCCACCGCTGTCGGTCAGCGCGATGCACGGAACGCCGCTGTCGATCGCGGCTGAAATCACTTTGTGGATCTTTTTGCTGTGGATTTCGCCGAGTGTACCGCCGGAGGCCGTGAAGTCATGTGCGTAAGCGTAGGCGGGGCGACCGTTTATTTTGCCGAAGCCGACGATGACGCCGTCCGCCGGGATCACAACATTCTCCATCCCGAATTTTACACATCTGTGTTTCGCGAAAAGACCGTATTCCACGAAGGTATCTTCGTCAAACAGTTTGTTAATTCTTTCACGTGCGGTCAGTTTGCCCTGATTGTGCTGCTTTTCAATCTTCGCGGGACCGCCGCCCTGTTCGAGTATTTCTTTTTTCTCCAACCAATCGTTGAGTTTTGGATTCATGTTCGTTTTTTCCTGCTTTCCTTATATATTCGGTTTCCTTGTCGTCTGGCTGAGTATCTCAGCCAAAACAGACAAATCAGGAAGTTCTTCCACACATTCAAGCATGTTAAGCACTTCCTCAATTCGCGCCGGTACCAATGTTCGGGAAAGACAATCCTGCAGCTTTTCCATGCGCATTTCTTCCGTCAGTGGGCAGTGCGGATCTCCGGTCGCATAGTTCACACGGCAAGAAAACACCTTTCCGTCCTTCGTCTCGACCGTGACAATAGTATCTCCCCGAACAAGCATATTGTCGCCCGCATTCATATGATCGTTTGAGATCACATCCATGCGTTTCATTAATGCTATTATTTCCGGATCTTCCACCAGATCTCCGTCGAAATCTTCAAGCTTCAGATCTCCCTTCATGATGATTTGTGCCATACAGTAATTAAGACTAAATTTACCCTGATACTTCGTCTTTGCGACAGGAAAGCGCAGCAAATCCAATACATAGGGCTGCACCTCCGCCGTGATATGCGCGATGTCTTCGGCGCGTAGACGATATTCTCTGCGGAGTTGACGCATCGCATCAATTCCGTTATGTGTTCCTTTACATGCAGGATATGGTTTCATGATCAGACCCGGATCTATAAACTCGGAAATCCCCTGTTCCATTGCAAAAATAGCGGGCGTCATATCAGTTTCACCGATGGTAAGATCTGCAAAACCACATTTGTCCTCTATACAGGAAGGATTTGATTCATACCCAAGTGAAGCAAGCCGCGCAGCACGTATCCCCTTCCCCGCAGCACTTCCGGCGTGAAACGGTTTTGTCATTGTTCCGAAATTTGCCTTGATCCCCGAAGACTCGCTTGCAGCGATCCCAAACGCAAAAACGAGCTGCTGCTCTGTAAGTTTCATAAGCTTTCCGGCAGCCGCTGCCGCTCCGAAAATGCCAAGTGAGCTGGTACTATGCCAGCCTCTGCGAAAATTCTCTTTCCCCATAGCGCGTCCTGCTAATGCTGTAACCTCGATCCCCGCAATAAAAGCTTCCAATGACTTTTTTCCGCTTACATGAAGCAACTGCCCCAGTGTCAGCACGGTTGGTAAAATGACAACGCCAACATGGGCGTTGGATGAATCCGACACATCGTCATAATCATGAATATGCGCAGCGATGCCATCTGCCATAGCTGCCGTCACAGCATCGGTTTTAATATCAGAACAAATAATATAAGCCTCCGGTGTCCCTCCGTATTTCTTCGCATAATCAAGCGCGATCCGAACAGGTTTTTCTTTTGCCCCGGCGACCATACATGCCATTCCGTCCGAAAAAAAATGTTTTGCCTGCGTAATAATTTTTGAATCAAGGTTATCAATACTGAGATTCAATACATATTGAGCTAAGGCTTCCGTAAAGTACACTGCTTCTCTCCTTTTATTTCCGCGAGGTCATATGTGTCGAATATCGCATATTTTTACCTTTGTTCAGTATCGGCTTTTCCCGTAGAGGAATACATTTCCCTGATCTGGGAACAGGTTACGCCGAAATGGGATTTGAACATTTTGTAAAAGCTACGCACCTCCACATAGCCTACTTTCATTGCGATTTCATGGATTGGCATGTTCGTTCTTTTTAAATAATTATATGTAGCGTCCATGCGAACCTCATTAAGATACCATTTAAAACTGACGCCCGTATTTTCCTTGAAAACGCGGCTCGCATAAGCAGATGAGATATGTAGTTTCTCTGCCATTGTGCTCAGTGTCAGCTGTTGCGCATAATCCTTTTCAATCAACTCCAACATGCGCTGTGCGATGGGGTTTGAAATTCGTTTATTTTGATATGCCGTCATGATCTCATCCAGATAATCATCCAGAATTTCTCTGATCTCATCCGAGGTTTTCGCTAACAGAATACGCTCCGGCATCGCCTTTGAAACTCGATAGGCATCTCCGAACTGGGGAATTTCCTGCATTAACAGCGCTGCCAGACCGGAAAAGATTGTAATCGTATTAAATCGTACCGTCTGGATATCTGAATATCCGAATGCAGGATAGAAAAGCTGTTCAAACTGTTCCCTTGCCTGAATAAATCGTTCGGTATGAAGATAAATATATATCCGGCGCGACAGTAAAAGAGAGTTTGATTTAAATAGGTTGTAGTATGTGTTATACTGCTGCTTCTCACTCGATATCGTTGCAATGCACAATGATGTCCGTCCGTGTTTTGGTTACTGTTGTTGCTGTCTCCATCGCTCAGTGTATTTAATAGGAAAAACTAAAATCGAAAACATCGAATCCAAACGATACAATCGA
>JAISKP010000075.1 GCA_031260885.1 Eubacteriales Family XIII. Incertae Sedis bacterium | reverse complement strand
CCCTGAGGAAAAGACAATCGCCTGCTCGCCACCGTCTGCCGCCGCAAGAATCTCTGAGACAGCATCCGCATTGGGATTGCCGCAGCGCGTATAATGATACCCGCCCGCATCCACAATCGTTTCGTGCGCAGGCACGTCATCGAAAGTGAAGACCGATGTCAGATAGATGGGCAGTGCCTCGGACACCGAGGCGGCAAGCCCCGGCTTTCGAGCGAACTGTCCGGTTCCTGAATGGATCAGTTTTGTCGTAAAATCACTTTTTTCGGTCATCGTACATTCCTGTTATACCGCTTATTTTTTAGTTGGCAGTTTACCTGACCGCCTCGAAGGCTTCCTTGAGGTCGTTGAGGATGTCGTCGATGTACTCGGTACCGATGGACAACCTGATCGTGTTCGGACGGATCCCCGAGCCGAGCAATTCATCCTCGCTCATCTGGGAATGCGTCGTAGATGCGGGGTGAATGACCAGAGACTTGACGTCTGCCACATTGGCCAAAAGCGAGAACAGATGCAATTCCTCTGTAAAGTGCTTGGCTTTTTCCGAGTCTCCCTTGATTTCAAAGGTAAAGATGGAAGCGCCTCCTTTCGGCAAATATTTGTGATAATATTTGTGATCCCGGTGATCCGGCAACGAAGGATGATTCACGCGTTCCACCTGCGGATGCTTTTGAAGCCATTCCACCACCTTGAGCGTGTTTTCGACGTGGCGCTCCACGCGGAGCGACAGCGTCTCCAGTCCCTGCAAGAACAAGAAGGCGTTGAACGGCGACAGCGAAGCGCCGGTATCGCGCAGCAGCGTCGTTCTTGCTTTAACGATATAGGCAAGCCGTCCCACTGCATCGGTGAAGACCACGCCGTGATAGCTGTCGTTGGGTTTGGACAATCCGGGAAACTTATCGTTTTGATCCCAATCGAACTTACCGCCATCCACGATGACACCGCCGATAGACGTTCCGTGTCCGCCGATGAACTTCGTGGCGGAATGCACGACGATATCCACACCGTATTCGATCGGTCTGAGCAGCGCCGGCGTCGCGAACGTACTGTCCACAATAACCGGAATGCCGTGTGCGTGTGCGATCTCGACGACCTTTTCGATATCCACGATGCTGGCATTGGGATTGCCGATCGTTTCAAAGAACAGCGCCTTGGTATTCTCTTTGATCGCACCCAGGAAATTCTTGGGATCACTGCCGTCCACGAAAGTGACCTCAACGCCCATATCCCGGAAGGTGTTGGCGAAGAGATTGTAGGTACCGCCATAGAGTTGGTTGTCCGAAACGATGTGATCGCCGGTCTTCGTGATATTCTGAATCGCATAGGTGATGGCTGCGGCACCCGAAGCCGTCGCGAGCGCCGCCGCGCCCTTCTCGAGCGCTGCCATGCGCTGTTCGAAGACGTCCCAGGTCGGGTTCATGATTCTGGTGTAGATATTGCCTGCTTCGGTCAATGCGAAACGATCCGCACCCGACTTCGCGGTCGGGAAGACGTAAGATGTCGTCTGATAGATCGGCACTGCCCGGGCATCCGTCGCGGAATCGGGATCCTCCTGTCCCGCATGTACCTGCAGCGTGTTGAAATGATAATTCCTGTTCTTTAACATAAATCTCCTCCTTGCCTCAAAAAACTCGGACGCATTGCGTTCCTTAGAACCATAGTTTTGAAGATGTGCGTGTCCCGTCTCCGACACTGCATCGCGCCCAAACAACTTCCGATCTGCACCTACCGTACAGGCCATCACACATTCGCCGCAGGGATAGCGCAACTCCTTGCGCAGAAATTCATGATACTGCGCACATTTGTAGCGTTCCATGTCGTTGATTTCGATATCGTCACGCTGCGTAAATGCCCTGATAGGGCAGATTTTCATACAGGCACCGCAGTTGTTGCAGAGATTGTTTTCCTGTATGGAATCCGGTTCGAATGCGGCGTCCGTGATGATGGAGACAAGCCGTATTCTGGGTCCGAAGTCCGCGGTCAACAGCGCGTGGTTGCGCCCGACCGTACCGATCCCCGCGTATTTTCCCGCGATCACCTGCGAAAATGCCGCCTCCGGCTTCTCTACGAGCGCGCCGATCTCTCCGTATCCGTCTCGCGGGAAAAAATGTGCCCGAAAACCCTTGGCGAGAAGCGTGCTCGCCAAACGGTAGGCTGCATCGTCCAGCACCCGGTTGGTTGTGTTGTAGAGTTCCGAGTATAGGTTCGACGGCGTCGTAACGCCCATCGAAAGGAAGAGCGGAACCGCACCGACGATGACCGTTTTGCTCCACGGCCAGATGACGTCCGGAAAGTAGTTTTCCCGCGGTTCCGAGGGCAATGGGCTTCCCGCCAAGATCGGCGTCAGTTCCGATTGCTCATGCCAACGTGACGTCGGCGCAAAGCCGAGGATGGGCAGTCCCAAACGCGCCGCCTCGGCTGTAATCTCCTGTTTCAGTTCTTGTAAATTTTGTGATTCTCGCAATGCTTACTCCTCTGTATTCTGTATATCATGCAACCCTCCAAGATGTAAAGCGCTTTTCGATCGCTACGAGTATGAAATTTAGTGTAACACCAACGATGGCAAGCGTAATAATACCGGCATACATATCAGGATACAAAAAGGACTCTCTGGAATTAAATACGAGATAGCCCAGACCTCTTTTCGCGCCGATCATCTCCGCAACGACTACTGCCATCACGCAGTAAGAGCCGCTGAGCCTGATGCCGGTAAAGATCTGTGGCAATGTGGCAGGTAGAATGACACGAAAAAAGATATAGAGCTTGCTACCGCCCATGGACTTAACGGAGCGTATGAGCACCGCATCCACATCGTGCACACCCGAACTGGTGTTGAGCAGCACCGGCCAGAGCGAAGCCCACAACATGATGCCGAATTTTGATACCTCGCTGAATCCGAAGAAAAGAATGAATACCGGAAAAAGCGCAAATGCGGACACTTGGCGGAATATCTGAAACAACAAGTCTAAGGCCTGATTGATGCGCTGGAAATAGCCTACGAGCAGTCCAAGCCCGACGCCTATTATTGTGGCAAGCAGCAGACCGAGGGCAATTCGTTCGAGACTCATGAAAAGGTGTGGAAACAATTTCCCGTTGAGAATTAAATGGACCAATGCCATAAAGTCTTCTGAGAACGGCTGCAGATATAGCCGTTTCACCCATCCAAGACGTGGGGCAATCTCCCAGAGCACGAGAAAGAGGATCAGACCGATACTGCGGAAGAGCAGCTTTTTATAATCGAAGGATTTCGATTTCATATGAACGCTCCGTAACTCTGGTTCAGCAGCGCCTCTTCCTGTAATAGCGCCCAGAGACTCTTTCGGATCTGTGAGAACTCGACGGAGTTACGAATTTCCTCAGTGCGCGGACGCGGCAGATCAATTTCGATGATCTCCCGGATGTGACCAGGCTGAGAACTCATAAATGCAACCCGGTCGGAGAGCAAAATCGCCTCATCGATGCTATGCGTAACGAAAAGAATGGTCTTCTTGTCCGCTTCCCAAATCCTGAGGAGTTCAATCTGCATATCTTCTCTGGTCTGTGCATCGAGTGCCGCAAAAGGTTCGTCCATCAGCAGAATGGCGGGATCGTATGCAAGTACGCGCGCGATCGCGACCCGCTGTTTCATGCCGCCGGAAAGCTGATGCGGATACTGATTTTCATAGGCGGCTAAACCAACGCGCTCCAGATTCTTGCGGGCGACTTCCCGACGCGTCTCTTTGCTGATTCCCCGAATCTCGAGACCGACCTCAAGGTTCTTGATGATGGTTCGCCAAGGCAACAAAGCATAACTCTGAAAGACGATGCCACGGTCGTAGCTACGCTCCTCGAGCGGCTTCTCATCGACCAGAATGTCACCGCCGTCCGCTTTGTCCAAACCTGCGAGGATGTTGAGAAAAGTAGATTTTCCGCACCCGGACGGACCAAGGAGGGTAAGAAACTCACCCTCCTGAATGTCCAGATCGAAATCTTCCAGCACAACGAGTGGCTGATTTTTTCCCTGACGGTTTTTGATTTGAAACTCTCGTTTTACCGAACGAGCGCGAACCTTAACCTTATCATTTTTCTCCAAAATATTCACTTGAATCTATTACCACATATTACTTCTTTGCGGGATTGAAATCATTGGTGTAAATATCCGCAGGCTTCACTTCTCCGGCTTTGATGACGCCTTCAGCTTCAAGACGCTCAAACCAGTAAGCGATGTTCGGTTCAGGAATGATCTGATCCGGGAAGAACTCGAACATCTCGGCCTCTTCGATCTTGAATCCGAAATGATCGGCCATCAGCTGACGTGCTTCTTCCGGATGCTCATTGTTCCACTGCGCAGCACGTGAGAGAATCTCCGTCAGTTCCGTGATCGCATCGGGATGCTCCGCGAGGAACGTTCCGCTGGTGGAATAGGGACACATACCGGAGATGCCGCCGTCGATATCCCAGTCAGAGAAGAGCAGGCGGAAATCCGTTGTGTTTGCCGTGGCACGCCCTGAAGACAGCGGATGGATGATGGCAACGTCCGTATCGCCCTTGAGTAGCGGTTCTTCCTGCGCAGAATCCGGCGCGGTGATGATCTCGATAGAGGATGGATCGAGACCGGCATCCTGTAAGGCCTTCTTGGTAACAAACTCAGAACATGCGCCCAAGCTGTTAATGCCGAGCGTCTTACCTGCGAACTCTTCGATACCCTGAATGGGCGAGTCTGCTGTTACGAAATACTTCATGTGCGGGTTTGCCTTTGTGGACATGCTGCCCGCAGCAAAGATCTTGATATCAGCACCTTTTGCAACGGCATTGATCACGAGCGGGGTGTGGCGCGTGACGACATCAAGGTCACCGGTTGCCAGTGCAGGAATCATGTCTCCGGCAGCTACGTTACCGATATACTCGGGTTGGACGGTGGCATCGTCGAAATAGCCAAGGTCGTCTGCCAGATAGACGAGATCATAGTAAACCCACTCCGGATATTTGAATTTGACAACTTCCTTGGTCTCTGTCGTTCCTCCCGCCACATTCGTACCTGAAGTCCCGGCAGATCCCGTTGTTGCGCTGTTGTCGCCACAGGCACCCAACAGTCCGAGTGCCAAAACAAGCACACCGGCAAAGCACAGCAGCCTTGCCGGCAGCTTGTGTGTTTTACGTGTTGATAGATTTTTCATAGTTCCTCCTTATTAAAACTTTTTAATAAAATCAAGCATACCTTCGGTAGTCCGATCAGAACACTTCATATAAAATATATATGATAAATATATTATATATATTTATGAACCCTTGTCAACCGAAAGTTTAAGACCTGTTTAGGAAGGCAACCGGATGATGCGCGCTGCCAATTCGATGTGTTTTGTGTAGGGAAAATTGTCGTAGGCTCGAAGCATGTCGAGTTTATAGCCGTTGACCTGCAAGACGGCCATGTTGTCTGCAAAGGTGGTCGGATTGCAACTGATGTATAGAATTTCAGGAAGATCATAGGAGATGATCTTTTTTAGGGCTTTCGGATGCATGCCCATTCTGGGCGGATCCACTACGATTACATCCGGTTTTCCTTCGAGGGCTTCCAGAACTTCGAAAGCATCGCCCCGGATGAAAGTACAGTTTTTCAGGTTGTTGATTTGAGCGTTTTCCCGGGCAGAGATGACTGAATCCTCTATGATTTCGATTCCGGTTACTTCCGCCGCGCTTCGCGCGAGCGCTAAAGATATTGTGCCCGCGCCGCAGTAGAGGTCATAGACCTTTTTGGATGTCGCTCCGGGAATCATTTTAAGGGCATCTTCAAACAAGGTTTCTGCTGCCGAGGTGTTTGTCTGAAAGAAGGAATAGGCACCGACGCGAAAACGAAGACCCAGCATCTCTTCGAAGTAATGATCCTTTCCGTATAAGACTTTGTACGAATCGCAGCCTGCCGTGTCCGCTCTGCCGTCGTAAGTCGTGTGGATGATTCCGGCAATTTCATTTTCCAAAGGCAGATTTTGGATCAGGCTTACGAACGCTTCCGCATTCAACACTTCATCGCTCGACGTGATGAGATTGATCAGGATTTCGCCTGTGCGTTCCCCTCTCCGCAGCGTCAGATTGCGCAAGAATCCTCGGTGTGTGCGTTTGTGGCGGAAGCTGTGTCCGCGCGCCGTCATATCCCTGAGCACCGCCCTTCGGATCAGGTCGAAGTCCTTTGGCACGATCCGGCAATCGTCAGGTTCGATGACGGACATATAGCTTTTCTTGCGATGCAGACCGAGCGTCATCGGACCGTCTTTAATGTCATCGCCGAAACTGTACTCCATTTTGTTGCGATAAGCGGTCAGGTTTGGGCTTGGCTTCATACCGATGTATTCACCGCAACGGATATTCTGTCGCAGCAGCTGCTCCAGTACAAACGTATTTTTTATTTCAAGCTGTTCGTCGTACGGCACGCCCTGATAGGTGCAGCCGCCGCAGATTTCCGCATGCGGACAGACCTCTATTGTTCTATCGCTTCTTTTTCTGCTTTGTTCAGCATTCATGTCCGGTTCTAAATTGCCTGCGGATTCTTTGCTCATATGCCCGATGCCGCCCAGATTTGATCTAGTTCCGCCAGGTCATATGGCGTGTTCTGGTAGACAAAGTTGAGCCAGTTTGCGAAAAACAGGTTGCCGTGGCTGCTCCACTTGACGACGACGCGCTTTTCCGGGTCATCGTCTGTGAAATAATTAACAGGGACGTTGATGTCGATGCCTTTTCGGATGTCGCGATCGTATTCGAGCTTCAGCGTGTCCCAGTCATATTCAAAATGCCCCTGTAGGAACAGCGTCCGCTTGTCCCTGGTCTGAATGATGTGCAGTCCGGCATCTTTTGACTCCGCGAGGATTTTCAGGCTCTTCACCTTTTCCACGTCTTCTTTGCGGATCTCGGTGCGGCGGGAATGCGGCGCATAGAAGATCTCATCGAAGCCGCGCGTGAACTCCGACCTTTTATCCCGCAGCGTGTGTTCGAATACGCCGAATTTCTTCTGTTCCAGCGTATGCTTCGGAATGCCGTAATGATAATACAGCGCCGCCTGTGCGCCCCAACACAGATACATCGTGCTGAACACGTTGATCTTCGAGTAGTCCATGATCTCTGTCAGCTCTTTCCAGTAATCGACTTGTTCAAACGGAATCGTCTCGACGGGCGCGCCCGTGATGATGAGACCGTCGAAGCGTTCGTTCTTGATCTGGTCGAATTTCAAGTAAAACTGATCCATATGAAGCCGATCCGTATGGCTCGATTCGTGCGACGAAAGCGTCAGAAGCTGGAGATCGACCTGCAGCGGCGTGTTGGCGAGCATCCGGATGAGTTGTGTCTCCGTGACTTCCTTGATCGGCATCAGATTCACGACGGCGACCTTGAGCGGGCGGATGTCCTGCTGTTCGGCTCGCGACTTGTGCATGACGAAGACGTTCTCTTTTCTTAAGATGTTGTAAGCGGGCAAGCCCTGTGGTACCAGTATCGGCATGGTCATCTCCTTTCCCGCAGCGCACCGCGCCGCAAATTTTTCATTTTAGAACAGCAGGGTTCGCGCCCTGCTGTTCGTTGTTCCATAGTATAGCATATTTCGGGAATTTGGGGAAATCATCCGCAATCATGACACATAAATGGTACGATTACGTTACTGTTTAGGGGTGACGGAAAGGGGCGGGCGGCAGTAAAACGCAGAACAGGCGTAGCCTGAAAAATGATGTATTTACAAAATATGAGGGCGCGACTTTGGCGCACTTGGCGCACTGTTTGAGCAAAGCGAGTTTGCGCAAGTTCCCAAAGTCCCGACCTCATATTTTAATGTAAATCCATCATTTTTTGTTGGGACGCCTGTT
>JAISKP010000204.1 GCA_031260885.1 Eubacteriales Family XIII. Incertae Sedis bacterium | reverse complement strand
ATGAAACATCGATTGCACATAACTGTCGAAATAATACTCGATGCACATTTCGAGGCACCGGGCTTTTGCTTCCTCGTAGTCTTCCAGTTCAAAATAGCATCTTGCGGCACCGACCCGCGCATTGTAATGATCGGGCATCAGCACCAAAACCGCTTCGAAAACCGACAGCGCCTCGGCATATTTTTCACGCTGCAACAATACGTATGCGAATGCCACCATCGTCTGCATGTCATCCGGATGCGCGCTGATCAGCGTGCGAGCAAGGGCTTCCGCCTGTTCGCCCTCTTCCTTGTGATGGTAGTATCTTACGAGCAAAATCTGATAATCGAGGTGCTGAAACAACGCTCCGGTGTTTTCGCTCACAAGCCGATCTGCGGTCTCATTATCATTCCGATCAATGGCGTTCGACAGCTCATAATATTGATTGATGAAGCCTTCAAAGTCGGCTGACGGATCGCTTAAATCAAAAAACTCCGCCCGAATCTTCTGTTCAAAACGAATCCCCGCGACAACGTATTCAATGTAGTTTTCAGGAAATCGCTCATTGAGCAGATCGATCTGGGAACTCCAACCGAAAAAGTTGTCCAACAGTTTCCAGATCTTCTGAGGCAGATAATAGTCTTTCATCAGCTCGATCAGCAGCTTTTCACTGACCTGACTCTGGATATCGATGCCGTTGCAAGCCGGACTTTCAAGCACGGCAAGCCACGGTGCCGTATCGATGCGGCGTATAAAGTCCTTCAGAATGGCGCGCAACGTTTGCAGAATCAGACCGGAGTCGCTGTTATCCTCTTCTTCAGCATCCGGATCATCGCTTTCATTTGCGTAGGCGATAGCCGCCTCATACGCCTCTCTCAGCGCTCTGAATCCCTCCGGATCGTCCTCCGGATGATAGTTCGGAAGCTCCGAACGATAAGCCAACCGAATCGACGCTTCGTCCTTCGTCGGTTCAATTTTTAAAATCCGCCAAAATTCACTGTTATTCATTGTACGCCTCCACCACCTCATAAAATTCCCGCAACACAAGCGCTGCTTCGTCAATCGCGCCGCGATCCTGTCCGTCAAGCGCCGCGTCAAAATCCGCAAGAGCCTCCGCGATGCGCTGCCGCAGGGCACCCGTATGTTCCTGATAAAGCCGTTCACCCTTCTCGAGCAGATACCGATATTCATCGCGATCCCGCGGATGGATTTTCAGCGACGAAAGGTCTTCGAAACGTTTTTTGATCTCGTCCTCGGATACCACGCCGGGGTTCTTCTCGATGATGATCTTCTTCATAAGCCCGGTGGAAACGGTCGTCACCTCCACCTCGAGAATCCCGTTGATATCATAGGTGTAGCGGACGTCGACCGCCTCGTTTCCCGCCGGCGCGGGCGGCATTGAAATAGAAATTTGTCCGAGGAAAATGTTGTCGCGCGCCTTGCGATTCTCGCCCTGAAGGATCTCCACGTCCACCACCGTCTGATTGTCGCGCAGGGTGTAAAGCCGTTCGACCTTTGAGGCCGGAATCACGGTATTGCGCTCGATGATCGGCAGAAAACTGCCGGATTGATAGAGACCGTTTGAACGCAGAACCGACACGCTCGTTCCGAGCGTATAGGGACAGACGTCCGTGAGCAACAGTTCTTTGATATACGCGTTCCGTTCCTTCATCGCCGCCTGAATTGCAGCGCCGAGGGCAACCGCCTCGTCGGGATTGATGCCTTGTGCCGGCAGCATCCCAAAGAGCTTTCCGACAAAATTGCGGACGAGCGGCAGCTTTGTCGCGCCGCCCACAAGGACGACCGCATTGACATCTGCAAGCCGCACCGAGGCGTCGGACATCGCCCTTACGACCGGAACCTTCAGCCTGGCCAAGACGAGCTCGCAGTTCTTCTCGTACTCCGAAAGCGAAACCGGCATGGCGTACGTTTCGTCTTCGAGTGTACACTGCATGACGACTTCTTTGCTCTTTGAAAATTCGAGTTTTGCGGTTTCGGCCGCCTTGTACAGCGCCGCCGCCTGCCGAAGTGTCAGCCCCTCCGGCGAGATATCATGCGTACGCAGGAACATCCCGATGAGCACCTCGTTGAAATCTTCACCACCGAGGTAATTGTCGCCCGCAACGGCGCGCACTTCCATGATGTTGTCCGCGTAATCGAGAATGGAAACATCGAAAGTCCCGCCGCCGAGGTCGAAGATGAGATATTTCGAATTGCCGTCTGACTCATGGAGCCCGTAGGCGATTGCAGCCGCCGTGGGTTCGCTTACGATGCGCTCGACACGCAGTCCCGCGAGCTCCCCCGCCGTCTTCGTCGCACGACGCTGCGCATCGCTGAAGTAAGCCGGGCAACTGATGACCGCTTCTTCGATCGGCTCTCCCAAGAAGATTTCGGCATCCTCTTTGAGCTTCTTGATGATAAAGGATGAGAGCTCTTCCGGCAGGAAGGATTTGTCTCCGAGCTTGTATTCTTTCTTTGTGCCCATGCTGCGCTTGAACACGGACGCTGTCATTTCGGGGCAGGTAAGGCGGCGCTCGGCGGCGATCTTGCCCGTATAGATTTCGCCGTCTTCGCCTACGCTGACAATAGACGGGGTCAGATGTTCACCGAAAGAATTCGGGATGATCACAGGACCGTCCTCCGTGAAATATGCAGCGAGACTGTTTGTTGTTCCAAGGTCAATTCCGATGATTGGCATTTTTTACTTATCCTTTATTTCTGCGATACGTGCGATTACTTTGCGCAGACCTTCTTCTGCGCTTGCGCGCTTTTCACGCTCTGCGTTTACGACGGCCTCGGGCGCTTTCGCCGTAAACCCTTCGTTTTCGAGCTTTCCTGACAACCTGTTGACTTCGCCCTCAAGCCGCGCCTTTTCCTTCGCGAGTTTTTCCTTTTCGGCAGCATAATCGAGCAGGTCGTCCGCTGAGACGTAGACGATCATGCCGTTTAAAATGGCAGAGACCGTTTCCGCCGGGACTTCTCTGCGATCTGCAGTGACGGTAACAGCCAGGACGCCTGCCAAATTTTTCACATGCTCGGCGGCATCTTCACCGAGGGTTGCTGATTGTACTTTATCCGCATCGACCAAGATGATGATCGGCAATCTGCGTGACGGCGTGGCATTTGCTTCGGCGCGAATGTTCCGCACCGCGCGGACGATCTCCTTCACGGTCTCAATCTTTTCGGAGGCTTCCGCGAATTCCGCCACGTAGCCCGCAGGCTGCGGCCAGACGTCCTCGATGAGCTTGCCGTCCTTGCCGAGATAGGACCATATTTCCTCCGTGATGAACGGCATGAACGGATGCAGAAGCCTTAGCAGATCGGACAATACGCTGACGAGCACGGTGCGGCAGACATTCTTTGCCTCCTCGTCCGTGCCATAGAGCCGCGCCTTGACAAACTCGATATACCAGTCGCAATATTCGTCGCGGATCAGTTCGTAGATCTTCTGCGTCGCGACGGAGAGCTCGAATTTTTCAAGGTTTTCCGTGACTTCGGCCGCGACCTGCTCGGTCTTTGCGAGGATCCACTTGTCTTCGTCGGTCAGGGCGCGAGATTTCAAGGACAGCCCGGGACGGTTCTGATCTGCCTCATCCTTCTCGCCCTCTTCCGCGAGGTTCATGATGACGAAACGGCTGGCGTTCCAGAGCTTGTTTGCAAAATTTCTCGTCGACTCGACGTTCTTCAGAATGAAACGCATGTCATTGCCTGCGGCGCTGCCGTTGAGCAGGAAGAAGCGCAGGGCGTCCGCACCGTAGGCGTCGATGACTTCGAGCGGGTCTACGCCGTTGTTCAGGCTTTTGCTCATCTTGCGTCCCTGTTCGTCGCGCACGAGTCCATGCACGAAGACGTATTCAAACGGCGGAACGCCGGTCATTTCGATCGCGGAAAACACCATGCGCACAACCCAGAAAAAGATGATGTCATAGCCCGTGACAAGCACGTTTGTCGGATAGAAATAGTCGAGATCCGGCGTCTTTTCAGGCCAGCCCAAAGTCGAAAACGGCCAGAGTGCCGAGCTGAACCAGGTATCGAGCACGTCCTCATCCTGCCAGATTTTGTCCGTGCCCACGCCGCATTTCGGGCAGACCGTAGGACGCTCTTCCGAAACGATGACTTCACCGCAGGCATCGCAATAATATGCCGGAATCCGGTGTCCCCACCAGAGCTGCCTGCTGATACACCAGTCGCGGATTTCGCTGAGCCAGTGCAAATACGTCTTTTCAAAGCGCGCCGGAATGTGTTTGAGTTCACCCCTTTCGGCGGCTTCGATCGCCGGCGCTGCGAGCGCCTCCATCGCGACGAACCACTGATCGCTGATCATGGGCTCGACCACCGAATCACAGCGGTAACAGTGTCCTGTCGGAATCACAACGTCTTCGGTTTTTACGAGATAACCGCCCGCGTCGAGTTCCTTTACCCAAGCACTGCGGCAGTCAAAGCGGTCCAGACCTTCGTATTTGCCTGCCTCGACCGTCATCTTCGCATCGAAACCGATACAGACAATCCGCGAAAGTCCATGCCGTTCGCCGACCTCAAAATCGTTCGGGTCGTGTGCGGGCGTGATCTTCACCGCGCCTGTGCCCTTTTCGGGATCCGGGTATGGATCTGCGATAACCGGAATCTCGCGCCCGACGATCGGGAGCACGACCTTCGTGCCGACCAGATGTGTATATCTTTCGTCTGCAGGATTGACCGCGATCGCCGTATCACCGAACATCGTTTCCGGCCTCGACGTCGCAACAACGATGCCTGCGCCGCCATCTGCGCCCGGATATCGAAAATACCAATATTTTCCATTTAAATCCTCGTGTTCAACCTCAGCATCGGAGAGCGAAGTCCCGCAGGTCGGACACCAGTTGATCATACGGTTGCCGCGGTAGATATATCCTTTTTCGTACAGGCGTACGAAGAACGCCACGACCGCTTTGTTGCAGCCTTCATCCATCGTAAAGCGTGCGCGTTGCCAGTCACAGCTGTTGCCGAGCCGGCGCTGCTGCTCCGTGATCTTGTCGCCGTACAGTTCCTTCCACTTCCAGACGCGCTTCAGAAATTCGTCGCGCCCCAGATCATCCTTCGTCTTGCCTTCTGATTTCAGAATTTCATCCGAAACACGCACTTCGGTCGCGATGCTCGCATGATCCGTGCCCGGAAGCCAGAGCGCACTGTAGCCCTGCAGACGCTTCCAGCGCGTCAGCACATCCTGCAGCGTCTCATCCAGGGCATGCCCCATGTGCAGCTGCCCCGTGATATTCGGCGGCGGCATCACAATGGTGAACGGCTTCTTCGCCGGGTCGGGTTCGGCATGGAAATAACCGCCTGTTTCCCATTCCCCGTAGATCCTGTCTTCAAAGCTTTTCGGATCGTAATTCTTTTCCAGATTTTTTGGCATTTACATTCTCCGCATCACACCGCAGTGGTTCACTTTCGGCAGTTATACTTCATCGTACTCTTCATATTCGGTTCCGATGATGAGCCGCACCGCTCCGAACCGTCCCGTGTCGCGTTTTCCGAATCCGTAGCCGACCTTCTCGGGCACGATCGCATACCGCTTATGGAATTCCGCGTTCAGCCCGATCAGAATCCCCGCCCCCGTGGGCGTCACCATCTCTGTATTGACATCCGTTTCAATCATGATCGGAATGTTGCTCATCTTCAACAGTTCGATCACGGCCGGAACTGGAACAGGAATGATTCCGTGTCTGCAGACAATCTGCCCCTGCCCGTCGTGAATCGGACCGCAGACAAATTTATCGATCTTGAGCATATCGATCGCGATCGCCGTACCGACAATGTCGATGATCGAGTCCATCGCCCCGACTTCATGAAACGCGATCTCTTCGATCGGCTCATTGTGAACGGCCGCTTCCGCCTCGGCGATTGCCCGGAAAATACTGAGTGCGATGCGTTTCGCGCCCGGCTTCAGTCCGCTGCCATCGATCAGGTCGTGGATATGCGCATACGATGTATGCCCGTGTTCATCCACATGCGCATGTTCAGAACTCCCCGAAGAAATCTGGAGACCGAGATCGCTGTCCGATCCGTAAACCTCCTGCAGCGCGCTGTGTTCGTGCACCGAATGGTCTACGGCATCAAAGTCATGGTCATGCTGGGGCATGTCGTAGATGATCACATCGAGATCGATCCCCCAGACACCGCTCTTATTTGCTTTGTTTGCAACAAGGTTGAACGGCGCGATGTTCATGCTCTCCAATTCTTTTTTGATTTCGTTGACGTCCGCACCGAGATCGACCAATGCGCCCAGCGTCATATCTCCGCTGATGCCGGAATTACAGTCAAAGTACAATATTTTCTCACCGTTTTCTTCTAAATGTCCCATTTTTTCGTCTCCATTTCCGCGCATGCATAACATCCTATTTTCCTGCGATCATCGATGCGAGATATCCCGCACCGAAACCGTTGTCGATATTCATAACGCTCACGCCGAGGCTGCAACTGTTGAGCATGGCAAAAAGCGCCGTCAGTCCGCCCAGAGATGCGCCGTACCCCACGGAGGTAGGCACCGCGATCACGGGTCGATCCAAAAGACCTCCGAGCACCGACGCCAAAGCGCCTTCCATGCCCGCAATCGCGATCACGACATCTGCCTTGCGAATGTCTTCGATTCTGTCGAGCAGCCTGTGGAGCCCCGCAACGCCGACGTCAAAGACGCGGAGGACGTCCTGTCCATAGAGCTCTGCGGTGAATGCCGCCTCCTCTGCAACCGCGATATCCGTCGTGCCGGCCGTGACGACCGCAACGAGACCGACGGCACCAGGGTTCCGCACTGCGTTTACGCTGCGCAGCGCGATCATCCGAGATGCGCTGCGATATTCCAAGGTAAGTCCCTTTTCACTGAGAAATTCGGGCGTGAATGCCTCTTGTACCGCCGCGAACTGCGCCTCATCTGTCCTTGTAGCGAGCATGAGCGACGCACCCTTCTCGACCATCTTCTTCAGGATTGCCACGATGTGCTCCGGCGTCTTGCCCTGACCAAAGATGACTTCGCCGCGCCCCGTTCTCAGTTCGCGATTCAGGTCGATCTTTGCAAACTCAAGATCTTCATACGGTGCCATGCGTAGGCGTTCCGCCGCTTCAATCGGCGTCAGATCGCCTTCCGCAACCTTTTTCAAAATGTCATTTAAAGTTATATTGTCCATATGCTCCCAATCCGAAATGCTGTCTCAAAATGCTGTATCCGGCACATCCACTGCTGAAATACCGTCGTTAAATATCATTGCTAAAATACCGTACCGCCAAAGATCAGTTCCGCCGCCTGAGATTCGGTCTCGGCGGCAGCCTCCGCTGCCCGGACGACATGCTCCAACAGGCACAGCGTCGTCACACCGCCGACGCCGCCCGGAACCGGTGTGATCCGATCCACGATCTTCGCGGCTTCATCCGTGTCAACATCGCCGTAGAGGTTTCCCGCCGCATCCGTATGGATCCCAACATCGATCACGATCTGACCTTCTGAAAAACACGGCGCACCCAGTCGGTCATCCCAGCCGGTTACACCCGCTGCGGCAACGATGATATCCGCACCGCACAGAATTTCTTCGAGATGCTCGGTCCTTCTGTGGCAGATCGTCACCGTCGCATCCCGCGCAAGTAGAAGCAGGCTGACCGGTTTGCCGATGACGCCGCTTCTGCCGAGTACGACAGCCTTACGCCCGGAAACCGGAATTCCGTAATGATTCAGGATGCGCATTACCGCTTCGGCAGTGCAGGGCATAAAACCATTCGAAAGGCTGGTCTCCTCAGGCTTCATACGATGCAGACTGTAAAGCGCAGCGCCTGACACGTCCGTAATCCCGTCAATGTCTTTTGCGGGATCCACTTCGTTTCGGACGAGATCGTCGTCGATGTGCGCCGGAAGCGGACGGAACATCAGAATCCCGTGAACTGTATGATCTGCATTCAGCGTATGGATTTCCTGAATCGCTGCTTCCTGCGTCACATTTTCAGGAAGCACGACCGACCGAACCGCAATGCCCACCTTCTGCGCAGACCGGACCACGGACTGTTCATAGGCAACGTCATCCGGTCTCCTGCCGACTCTGAGCGTGGCCAGCACGGGGGGCGTTCCATATTTCGCGAGCGATTCCGCGCTTCTTTTCAGAAGCGGATCGTATTTGTCTCGCAGATCTTTTCCGAGCAGCAAACCGGTCATTCAGCATCTCTCTCTCATCGTTTGAAACCTATTTCCACTTTTTCGTAAAGCGCATCTGCACGCGGGGTGTATTCGTCCAAGATCCGGCGCCCTTCCGCATTCACGCGTTCGGCAAAATCCTTATCTTTAATGCTCACCGTATTTGCCGTTACATTCAGCCATGCGGACTGCATCGCTGCCTTGCAGAGTACGGCGCCGCAGGCTGCATCACTTACCGCGAGAATGTTACCTTTTTCCGCGAAAATCTCAAGCAAGGTGATGGATTCTGCACATTTTTTCATCATTTCGAGCGGAACGAGGGAAGCTTCCTTCATAGAGGCTTCCATGATCCGCGCGCGGGACGTTCTTTCCGCTTCCGTGCCCTTCGGCATACGGTAAGCGCCCGCGAGCGGTCCGAACGCGTCCGCATCCTTTCCGATCAGGTCGATCAGTTCCTTTTGCAATCTGTAAGCCGCCACCTTCAGCGCATTCATCTCATCTTCTTTGTCGGCATATTTTGGTTTGCCGATTGTGAGGTTTGCGACCATCCCGCCGAGCGCGATGCCGAGCGCCCCGGCAAGTGCGGATGCGCCGCCGCCGCCCGGCGTCGGCGATTTGCTCGACAGCTCAAACACAAAATCCTTTACGCTTTTTACGTTTAGGTCCATCATTTTGACAAGTCCTCAGAACAGTCCCGATATTTTTCCGTCATCATCCACATCGATCTTCTCGGCTGCCGGAGATTTCGGCAGACCGGGCATCGTCATGATGTCCCCCGTCAGCGCAACGACAAATCCCGCGCCGGCAGAGATTCGGATGCCGCGCACCGTAAGCGTAAATCCGTCCGGTGCACCGAGCAGCGTCGGATCATCCGAAAAACTGTATTGTGTCTTGGCGATGCATACGGGAAGATCTCCGAAACCGAGGGTCTCGAGCTTTTGGAGCTCTTTCAAAGCGGACGGCGTAATGACGACGTTCGCCGCGTGATAAACCTTTGTCGCGATCGCTTCGATCTTGGCTTCAATTCCAAGATCGGATTCATAGCTAAAGCGGAAATCGTTCGGCGCTTCACAAAGTCGGATGACCTCCTCCGCCAAAGCTTTCCCCCCTTCGCCGCCCCTACCCCAGACCTCGGAAAGCGCGACATTGACGCCGAGTTCCCTGCATTTTGTTTCCACGAGCTTCAGCTCGATTTCCGTATCGGACGGGAAACGGTTGATCGCAACCACCGCAGGCAACCCGTAGACTTCCCTGATGTTGGAAACGTGGCGCAACAGATTTGGGAGACCCCGGCTCAGCGCCCCAAGATCTTCTATTTCAAGCGCCGTTTTCGCGACGCCGCCGTGGTGTTTCAGCGCTCGGATCGTCGCGACAATCACGACCGCCGCCGGTTTAAGACCCGCGACCCGGCATTTAATGTCGAGGAATTTCTCCGCCCCAAGATCCGCGCCGAATCCCGCTTCCGTGACGACATAGTCGCCGAGTTGCAGTGCGAGCTTTGTGGCGGTAACGGAATTGCAGCCGTGTGCGATGTTTGCGAACGGTCCGCCGTGTACAAAGGCCGGCGTATGCTCGAGTGTCTGAACCAAATTCGGTTTGATCGCATCTTTCAAAAGCGCGGTCAGCGCACCCTGGGCATTCAACATCCCCGCGGTGACCGGATCGCCTGCAAAGGTATATCCGACGACAATCTTTGAAATCCTATTTTTCAGATCGGAGATGCCCTCCGAGAGACAGAGAATGGCCATGATCTCGCTTGCGACCGTGATGTCGTATGCGTCTTCTCTGGGCATGCCGCCGGTTCGACCGCCGAGACCACTCACGACACGCCTGAGCTGGCGGTCGTTCATATCGACACAGCGGTGCCATGTGACATTTCTCGGATCGATGCCGAGCACATTGCCCTGAAAAATGTGATTGTCGACCATGGCCGCGAGCAGGTTGTTCGCTGCGCCGATGGCGTGCATGTCGCCCGTGAAATGCAGATTGATGTCCTCCATCGGAACGACCTGCGCGTAACCGCCGCCCGCAGCACCGCCCTTGATGCCGAAGACCGGACCGAGGGACGGTTCTCTGAGCGCAACTATGGCGTTTTGACCGAGTTTGCAAAGCGCGTCCGCGAGACCGACCGTCGTCGTCGTCTTGCCTTCCCCTGCGGGGGTGGGCGTGATCGCGGTTACGAGGATCAGCTTGCCGTTCTTCGGCGCGGTCGTTTTTCCGAAAAGACGGTCAAGATCGACCTTCGCTTTATATTTTCCGTAATACTCGAGATATTCTTCTTCGATGCCGGCACTTCGCGCGATTTTGCCGATCGGTTCCATCTCCGTCGCTTGGGCAATTTCAATATCACTTTTCATTCTGTTTCCTGACCCTCTCGCAGCACGAAACGCTATCTGTTTCAGTCATTAGATTGACCTTAATATTATATCTAAAATGCGAGCTATATTCAAACCCACTTGGCGTATTTTGACGAACTTTATCAAGTAAATTTACGAATGCTTTCCGATCCGTATCAGCATTGTGAACTTAAGAAAGTCTTTCGGTGGATCGGGGTTCGTCCAAGCCGCGCGAGGCCTTCATAATGTGCTTTTGTGCCGTAGCCTTTGT
Source organism: Eubacteriales Family XIII. Incertae Sedis bacterium (assembly GCA_031260885.1). Taxonomy (GTDB): domain Bacteria; phylum Bacillota; class Clostridia; order Peptostreptococcales; family Anaerovoracaceae; genus JAISKP01. The sequence goes on along the minus strand of JAISKP010000204.1, from coordinate 3,183 downwards.
TGGCGGCGAAGGCGTAGCCCGGATAGATTTCGTCAAATTCCACCATCAGTTTGTCTCTCGTTACTTTTGCCACGATGGAAGCGGCTGCGATGGAAACGCTCTTCTGATCGCCTTTTATGATGGCTGTGCCGGGGATTCCCGCTTCCGGCAGTTTGACTGCATCGATGAGGAGATGTTCTATTTGAAGATTCTGCGATGCCTTTTGAATCGCGATCAGCATGGCTTCCTTTGTTGCGTTCAGGATGTTGATCTCGTCGATGCGGTTGTTGTCGATCATACCGATACCATAAGCCACGGCCTTTTCGATAATTTTTTCACAAAGGTATTCCCGCTTTTTCTCGGAGAGCTTTTTGGAGTCGTCGATGCCGAGGATGTCAAAATCTACCGGTAACACGACTGCTGCTGCGCAGACCGGACCCGCCAGCGGACCTCTGCCGACCTCGTCGATGCCCGCAACATAGCGGAGACCCTGCGCATGCAGCGCGTCTTCGTAGCGTTTCATTTCGGCAAGCTTTGCGATCAGGAGGATCTCCCGTTCATCCTTTTTCATATTGGGTTAGGCCTCTCGAGTGTGATGCGACCGATCCTTCCTTCGCGGAATTCAGATAGGAGCATTCTGCCTGTGCGCTCGTAATCGATGCGATTTCCGGGGAGGATCAGCCCTCGTTTTTTCGCAATTCGTTCCATGAGCCGGAGATCTTCGCCGATAGACCGATGAGAATCGTCGCAGACTGTTTCATCTGTCTCCCCCGTGATCTCTACACCGTACCGCTTCGCCAGCGTTTCCGAATAGTTCTGCATTAACACGCGCAGGAGTTCCAGACCCAAATCGGCGGAATCCATGACCTCATCCCGAATCGATCCGCAGAACGCGAGGTTCAACCCTACGTGCGGATCTTCGAATTTCGGCCACAGAATACCGGGCGTATCGAGGAGCTGCATACCGTTTTGGAGGGTGAGCCACTGTTTTCCCTTTGTGACGCCCGGGCGGTCGCCGGTCATCGTGCTCTTTTTGCCGGTCAATCTGTTGATGAGGGATGATTTCCCCGAATTCGGAACGCCTACGATCATGATGCGCAGCGGTCTTCTGCGGAACGGTGCGGCGTTTTCCGACGCGCGGCCGATCCCCGGATTGTTTTCATTTCTCGCTGCACTGCGTTCATCTTCGATCTTCTGGAGTTTGCTCAGCAGCCCCGGGACGCCTTCGCCCTTCTCGCTGTTGAGCGCGATCACGGTGCGGATCTGATTCAATTCATGCCGCCGGTAATGATCGAGCCACATTCCGGTTGCATCCTCATCCGCCAGATCCATTTTGTTCAAAACAAGAATACGCGCCTTGCCGGCGGTGATCTCGCTCAGGATCGGATTGCGGCTTGAATCCGGAATACGCGCATCACAAACTTCGATCACGACATCTACCATTTTCAGGTTTGATGCGATGAGTTCGCGCGTTTTTTTCATATGTCCCGGATACCAGTTTATGTTTTCCATAGGCTCGTTCTTTCTCTCCGACTTTCCGCAAAACTAAAAAGCGGCTTACGCCGCTTTTTCCGTACCTTTTACCTTTGGCTTTCCTTGCTCCGGATTCTGGCGGATTTGCCCGTTCTCTGGCGCATGTAGGTGAGGTTTGCTCTTCTCACGAAACCGTGTTTGATGATCTCGACCTTATCGATCAACGGCGAGTGAATCGGAAAAGTCTTCTCGACGCCGACGCCGGATGCGATCCTTCTCACCGTGAAATTTGAGGCGATGCCGCCGTTTTGCTTCTTCAGCACAAAACCTTCAAAGATCTGAATTCTCTCGCGGTTTCCTTCTTTGATCTTGATGTGAACCTTGACCGTATCGCCGATTTTGATCTCGGGAACGTCTGTCTTCAGGTACTCCTGTGTTACCGCTTCAACTGTATTCATCTTTCTTCCTCCCGCTTGTACATTTCATCTTCGCATCACGATCTCGCCTTATGCGCGCGCCGCTGAAATTCGTACAATGTTCAAAGACGTTCTTGGCTTTCGCTGCCCTGTGCAGCAACCAGTGGACCGTCCGCAGTGACGAAAGAAATTATAACACAGGGCAGCCCTGTGTTACAAGCAGTATTTTTCACTGTTTTTCATTGTTTTTTTGCGTATATCCGTTGGCACAATCCTTTTTCGTGCTATAATTAATCTTCGAGAGTACAATGTCTGCATGATGCGGGGGATATCACAGCAGAAACGCATAATGCAGGAATTCAAACGGAATCAGGGCTGAATGAAAAATATTCACATTTACACGCACCGAAAACTAAAAGATTACAGTTTGATCGTAGCGGATATGGACGGTACTTTGTACTTCGATACCCCCATGCGGATCATCATGTGTATTGAATTGTTTTTTTATCATCTTTTCCATCCGTGGAAGATCAAGGATCTGTTGATTTTGATTACCTTCCGCAACATCCGCGAAGGCGCGAGCATTACGGACGAGGAAGACTTTTGCAGTGCCCAATATGACATCACTGCGCTGAAATTCTCGGTTGAACCGGAATATGTCCGCACGATTGTCCACAAATGGGTGCACGACATCCCGATGAAGTGGATGTATCTCTTCCGCGACAAGAAGCTCATCCAGTCCTTGGCGCAGCTCCGCGAAGACGGTATCAAAATCGTCGTTTTCTCAGACTATCCCGTGAAGGAGAAGGTCGCACGGTTCGGTCTTGAAATAGACGGATCTTACAGCACATCCGATACTGAAATCAATATGTTGAAACCGAACCGGAAAGGGCTCGACGTCATTTCCGAGACGATGTCCGTACCCTGCGAAGAGATCCTTGTGATCGGCGACCGGTATGAGAAAGACGGACGGCTCGCCGAAAATTTCAATTCCGATTATATCATCTTAAAGAAGACCAGCCTTCCCCGCAGGATTCAGCTTACGAAGATCATTTAGGTTTTTCAGACGTTACGGCGGCTGTACTGTTGCCAGCGCCAAGCGTCCTCGCACATCTTTTCCAAATCACAAACCGTTTCGAAACCGAGTTCTTTTTTTGCGCGGTCTGCATTTGCATACACGGCAGGCAGATCGCCGGGGCGCCTCGGATCGATCACGAAGGGAAGCTGTTTTCCGCACACCTTTTCAAAAGCGGCGATGACGTCTTTCACACTGTACCCGACGCCTGTGCCGAGATTGAACGCATATGAACCCGCC
>JAISKP010000182.1 GCA_031260885.1 Eubacteriales Family XIII. Incertae Sedis bacterium | reverse complement strand
GGCACGATGATCAATTCAGGTCAGTTTGACGGCATGAACAACAAAGAGGCGATCGTGAAGATCACGGAATTCCTCGAAAAGAATAAATTCGGAGAGAAAACGATCAATTTTCGGCTGAGAGACTGGCTGATTTCCCGGCAGCGTTACTGGGGATGCCCGATCCCGATGATCTACTGCGAAACCTGCGGCTGGGTGCCTGAGCGAGAAGAAAATCTGCCGGTCAGCCTCCCGACCGACGTTGAATTTACGGGGAAGGGCGATTCGCCGCTCGCGTCGAGCAAGACGTTCCGTGAGACGACCTGTCCCGTCTGCGGCGCACCGGCGCAGCGCGAGATCGACACGATGGATACCTTCCTCGATTCCTCGTGGTATTTCCTGCGTTATACGGACGCGCGCAATGAAAATGCGGTGTTTGACAAGGAAAAGGCAGCTTATTGGATGTCCGTCGATCAGTACATCGGCGGCGTCGAGCACGCGATCCTGCATCTGCTGTATGCACGTTTTTTCACGAAGTTTTTATACGACATCGGACTCAGCCCGGTTTCCGAACCGTTTACGAATCTGCTGACGCAGGGCATGGTCCTGAAAGATGGCAGCAAGATGTCCAAATCACTCGGCAACGTCGTGTCCCCCGAGGAGATCATCAGCAAATACGGCGCTGACACCGCGAGGCTGTTCATCCTGTTTGCGTCTCCGCCCGAAAAGGAACTCGAATGGTCGGATGCGGGCGTCGAGGGCAGCTTCCGGTTCATAAACCGCGTCTATCGGCTCATCGCGGAACTTTCGGACGTCGTAAATGCCGTTTCGGAATCGGCGGCGGCACAGGGCACTTCGGGCACAGCTTCGGCGCCGGGGGGCAGCGAGACATTTGAGAACCGTCCCGGGCTGTCTTCGGATAAGGAACTTGCCTATGCGGTCAGCCGGACCGTCAAGAAGGTCGGCGACGACCTCGGCGGCAAGATGGGCTTCAATACGGCGATCAGTGCGATCATGGAACTGGTGAACGCGCTCTATAAATATAAGGAATGCGATGATGTGAACACGGTGCTTTTAAAATCAGCGTTGGATGATCTCGTTCGGATTCTCTCCCCTTTCACACCGCATCTGTGCGAGGAACTTTGGGCACAGCTCGGACATGAGACCACCGTATATCGTGCAGATTGGCCGGTTTACGATGAATCTGCCCTCGTACGCGACACGGTGGAGATCGTCGTGCAGCTCAACGGCAAGGTGAAAGAAAAGCTATCGGTTCCAAGCGGGCTCACGAAGGAGGAACTGATCTCGGAGGCACAGACCAGTGAAAAGGTCAGGGCGCTCACCTGCGGCAAAGAAATCGTTAAAATAATCGCAGTCCCGGATAAACTTGTTAATATTGCAGTGAAAGGTTAAAAGGAAAATAAATTGTCAGATATATTGAATATCAAACGCGATTTTCGCCGCTCAAGACATGTCGCGAAAACGCCGGATTCGAGCGGACCGGGTTCGCCCCCCATCGAATCCCAAAACAAAGTGAAAAATGAACTTAAATTGGAGAAATCTGAACAGAAATCGATCGGAAATGAACGCCGACCGCGTGGAAGATCTCGGAAGCCGGCAGGAAACGGGCAGAAAGATTCCGGAAACGAACGGAAGGATGCCAGCGTCGGACAGAAGGATTTCGGAAGCAGGAGGAAGGATTCAAATCCCGAAAAGGCGGTTCAGAATCTGCAACGCACGTCCGTATATCATTCGGACAGCAATACCGCAAACAGCGCTGCAGACAATGCGAAAAGCAATGCGGGAAATAGAAGCGCCGGAAACAACGATTCGCGTGGCAGAGGTCGCGGTAGGGATGGACAACGCGGCAATCAGCAGCGTGGTGACAACCGGAACGGCAGTACGCCGATCAATCTGCCGAAGGAGTTGAAAAGCGGCTTGCTTCGGTTGGTTCCGCTCGGTGGGCTTCATGAGATCGGTAAGAATATGACCGCCCTCGAATATGGCGACAGCATTCTCATCATCGACTGCGGCATGTCGTTCCCCGAAGACGAAATGTATGGGATCGACATCGTGATTCCCGATTACACCTATCTTGAAAAGAACAGCCACAAGGTCAAGGGGATGATCCTGACCCACGGGCACGAAGATCATATCGGCGGCATCCCATATCTGCTGAAACGCCTGAGTATGCCCATTTACGGAACACGGCTCACGCTCGGTCTCGTAAAGAGCAAGCTTGACGAACACGGCATTCGCGGCAACCTCAAGAGCATCAATGCCGGACAGAAACTGAAAATCGGACCGTTCAATATCGAAGCGATCCGTGTCACACATTCGATCGCGGATTCACTCTGCTTTGCCATCGATACGCCGGTCGGTCGCATATTCCATACGGGTGATTTCAAGATCGACTATACGCCTGTGGACGGCGATCCCATGAGCTTTCAGAAATTGGCGGAGATCGGCAGTGGGGGCGTCCTGCTGATGCTTTCGGACAGCACAAACGCACTCCGTGAGGGTTATACAAAGTCCGAACGTGAACTCGAAGGCGTGATGGACAGCATTTTCAAGGATTCGGAGTCCAGAATCATCATCGCGACTTTCGCCTCGAACGTGCATCGGATTCAGACGATCATCAATACCGCCGTCAAATATAAGCGTAAGGTGACGCTATCGGGGCGCAGCATGCTGAAGGTGCTCGACCTCGCCATCGAACTCGGCTATATTCACATTCCGCAGAATGTACTCGTCGACATCAACGAGATCAAGAATATTCCCGACAAGAAGCTCGTCATTATTACGACCGGAAGCCAGGGCGAACCGATGTCCGCACTCACACGCATGGCGAACCATGACCATCGTGCGGTTTCCATCCGGAAGGGTGACAAAATTATATTATCGTCGAGTCCGATTCCGGGAAATGAAAACGCGGTTTCCGGCATCGTAAATAAATTGCTCGAGATCGGCGCCGAGGTCATATACTCGGATATTGCGGATATTCATGTCTCCGGTCACGCGTGCCGCGAGGAGCTCAAGCTCATGCTTCGGCTCATCAAACCGCAGTTTTTTATGCCCGTCCATGGTGAATATAAGCATTTGCACCAGCATATGCTGCTTGCGCAGGAGCTCGGCATGCCGAAGGAACAAATCATCGTAACAGAAAACGGTGCCGTGCTTGAGATTTCGAAAAATAAGGTCAAACTGACAAACGATAAAGTACCTGCGGATCCCGTCTTCGTCGACGGTTTGGGCGTGGGCGATATCGGCGCGATCGTGCTTCATGACCGGAAGCTGCTGTCGGAATCCGGGCTCATCATCGTTTCTGCCGCCATCGACACTGCGACCGGACGCATCGTATCAGGTCCTGAAATCTTCACGCGCGGTTTTGTCTATGTGCGCGAAAATGAGAAGGTGATCGAGGATCTGCGCACGGTAGCAGCCAAAAAGCTTTACGAACTTGAAAAATCAGGTAAATGCGACCTCAGCACGACGAAGAATGCGGTGCGCGACGAGTTGAAAAATCACATTTTCCTGAAGACAAAACGCACCCCCGTCATCGTAACCGTATTTTTGGAGGCATAGTATGCAGAACATTCACGACATCGCCCACACGCTCGCGATCGCAATCAGAAACTCAGAGGAATATGCACAGTACATTGACGTGAAGGAACGCGCGGGCGCAAATCCCGACCTTGCAGATTCCCTGAACGATTTTCATGAAAAGCAGTTTGAACTTCAACGAAAGCAGCTTTTGGGCGAAGATCTGACACCTGATACCCAAATCCAAATGCAGAACGTCGCGCAGATTCTCATGCGCGATCCGCTCGCAGCGGAATACCTTCAGGCGGAGGTGCGGTTTACGTTGATGGTAAATGACGTGTATTCGATCATCGCAGAGGCGATCAAGACGGAGTAGATACTTGAGTTCTCCGCTGTCTGGCGGCACCTGCGAATTGACGGTGGCAATGGAAGATACGCCGACTTCGACCACGGGAAGCATGACGGATCATGCCCGGCAGGCGCTCGAAGAGCTCCTCGGCGAATTTACCGCTGCAGGCGTGCTTTTAGATGCAGGCAGATTGGTGAATGTCACGCGCTTGCCACAGGACTCGCCGATTTCCTGCAGGAATTTTGCGATCATGCGCGGCAAAGCAAAAAGGGAAGCGAAGGAAATTCGTCGAATTTCCCGCGATTGATAGTGCCGTTCGTTCCGTCCGAGCAGCATCAACTCAAGCTGTCTGATGCGTTCGCCGATGTCTTCACAAAAGAGGTGCTTTCCTACGGAAAGTTTCGATCGTTCGAGAAGATCCTTGTCAGCGGCGGTGGGAACTCGAACAGACGTCAATTCCCGTAATGGAAGAGGTGCTTGATTACGGAAAGTTTCGATCGTTCGAGAAGATCCTTGTCAACGGCGGTGGGAACTCGAACAAACGTCAATTCCCGTAGTGGAAGAGGTGCTTTCCTGCGGAAAGTTTCGATCGTTCGAGAAGATCCTTGCCCAGGGCGGTGGGAACTCGAACGGACGTCAATTTCCGTAGCGGAGTCGCGCTACTACAGCCGTTGAGACATCGTTAGCTGTCGCCGCCGTGCTGTGATTGAAAATCCCTGCGCGATCGGATATAAT
>JAISKP010000180.1 GCA_031260885.1 Eubacteriales Family XIII. Incertae Sedis bacterium | reverse complement strand
AAGTACACGGCAGAGGTATACGTGCTGAAGAAGGAAGAAGGCGGACGCCACACACCGTTCTTCAACGGGTATCGTCCGCAGTTCTACTTCCGTACGACGGACGTAACGGGCGATCTTTCACTGCCGGAAGGCGTTGAGATGGTCATGCCGGGAGACAACATTCAGATGACGATCAACCTGATCACACCGATCGCGATCGAAGAGGGACTGCGTTTCGCGATTCGTGAAGGCGGCAGGACTGTTGGATCGGGCGTCGTCGCCTCTATCATCGAGTGAAATATAATATAATATGAGGATTCAACAGGGAGCGCTTCGGCGCTCCTTGTCTGTTCCGAGGAGATGGGGTAACAGCATGAATCATATTTTTCTCACCGGCGAAAGGGGCGTCGGCAAGAGCACGATCATCAGTCGCATTACGTCCGGATTGGACTTCGTACCGAAAGGTTTCAACACGGTCGTTGGAGATGTCTCGCCGGACGGAAATACGGATCATATTTTCATCGTTCCGTACGGCATGTCGCTTACCGAGAAAACGGATATCTCTCCGGTCGCGGTTCGCAACAGAAAAGAACGAGCTTTTACCGCTTACCCCACGGTCTTCGATACCTTGGGTGTCAGCATCCTGAAAGATTCCTGTGACGCGAGGTTCATCATATTGGATGAGCTTGGGTTTATGGAAAATGATGCGACGGATTTCAAGGCGGAAGTTCTGCAGTTGCTCGACGGCGAAAATCCGATCCTCGGCGTCATCAAGCCGAGAAGCACGCCGTTTCTCGATTGTGCGCGCGCACACAAAAATGTCACGACAATTGAGGTGACGGTGGAGAACAGAGAAGCTGTTTTCAAAAAACTGCGGACTGTTTTGCACGAGCAATATGCGTTATGATATAAAAAGATATGACATTTAAACGTTTTACAATTTATGACCTGATCATCATTGCGGTGATGGCAGCGGCGGGCATCGCGATCAAACCGGTTGTATCCTCAGTTGTGCATATCGTCAGCACACCGCTCGGCATCCCGGGCGGGTCACTCGCGGGCGGTCTTTATATGATGTGGCTCGTGCTCGCCTTTGCGATCACCGGAAAATACGGCAGCGCTACGCTTGCCGCGCTTGTGCAGGCAGTTATCGTGATGCTGACCGGAACCGGTCATGGGGTGATGTCGCTTTTCAGCTATGGGATTCCGGGGCTCGCCGTTGATCTGCTGATGTTCATTCTGTTGTTCCTGTGCCGCAGGAATTTTGACAGACTTTCGTCGTTTTTCGCAGGAATGGTCGCAAACCTTGCGGGAACGCTGATTGTGAACTTCATGTTCTTTAAAAATCCGTCCTTGATTTTCGTATTGATGATATTATCAGCGGCACTTTCAGGCGGCGTCGGCGGACTGATCGCATGGGAACTTTACCGTGTGATCAAAAAATACAAATTGGTCAGGAGATAAAAGGTGAAGAAATCCAACATCGCAATCATCGTCATCATCGTTGTACTCATTGCGCTGATCGCAATTATTTCCGCGATCAACAAAAGCGGAACACTGACGCTGAGCGGTGACAATGCGCTGCTCGTGCGCGCGAGCGAAAAAACGCTTCGTGAATATACTGTGGAAGAAATCAAGTCATTTCCTCCCATCGAGGTCTATAAGCGCATTTCATCCAGCAAGGGGGAGGATGAAGAAGGCGTATTTACAGGCGTGCCGCTTGAGACGCTGCTCTCTGATGCGATTCCGGACTGGTCGGACAAATACACGGAGTTTGTCTTTACGGGATCGGATGGATTCACTTCGGCGGCTTTCGCCTCGGATGTGGAAAAGGGTGAAAATGTCCTCATTGTTTATGCGAAAGACGGTGAAGACCTGAGCGGACCCGATGCAGGCGGAAAGGGACCGCTTCGGGTTGTGATCGTGGATGATCCCTTCGGAAATAGATCGACCTATCTGCTCATGTCGATTGAAGCAAAATGAGTGTGCGGACATGAGCACTGAGAAACGGATTCCGATAGAGGTGCGGAACCTCACCTTTGCCTATGAACGCGATGAAAAGAGCGGAACAGAAACCACCACAACCGCTGTCCCGCCTGCGCTCTCAGGGATCGACCTCACGATTGAGTCGGGAACGGTCGTCGTGCTGATCGGTCCCTCCGGCTCGGGTAAGACCACCCTATGCAAATGCCTTACGGGCATCATTCCGAAACTGATCAAAGGAAATCTCGATGGAGAGGTTCTCATTTTCGGCAGGGAAATCGCACAGGACAGCAGCGTAGAAATCAGCATGCTTTCGACGCAGATCGGCTTTGTGATGCAGGAACCCGATCATCAGATCGTCATGACCACGGTCGAGGATGACATCGCTTTCGGTCCGGAAAACAGCATGATGCCGTCGCCTGAAATCCGAGCTTTAGTCGATCATCTCATAGCGGATATGGGACTGGAAGCAAAAGCGGAAACAAACCCCAACAATTTGTCCGGTGGAGAAAAGCAGCGGCTCACGGTAGCCGGCGTACTGGCGATGGAACCGGAGATCATGGTGTTTGACGAACCGGTCAGCAGTCTCGACGCGGTCGGCAAAGCGCACTTCGTCGAAATCGTAAAGGAACTAAAAGCGGCAGGGAAGACGATCATCATCGTAGAGCATGATTATGAGGTATTTGATTTTGCCGATCGGTGGATTTTGATAAAGGACGGACGTGTCGCGGCGGACGCCATTCCGTCAGCAATACCCAAAACCCTTTTGGAGCGTGAACTATGGCGTTAGTCGCGGAGACGATCACCTATTCATATGGGGGAGGATCGTCCTCTGTCCCACCACCCGAACCTGCAGTCGATGGATTTTCGGCAAGTTTTGAACACGGAAGGGTCAGCGCCATCATGGGACCGAACGGTTGCGGCAAGACTACGCTCGCAAAGCTTCTCGTCGGTATTTTAAAACCGCTTCACGGAGAAGTCATCCTCGACGGCACGAATCTGGTCGGTCTTACGCTCGCTGAAACAGGGAAAAGGGTCGGTCTCGTGATGCAGCAACCGGGTAGGCAGCTCTTCTGCACGTCCGTGAAGGACGAGATCGAATTTGGTCTGAAATGCCTTGAGTTAAGCCAAGAAGAAACCGAACAGCGCAAAAATAAATATCTCGAATATTTCGGACTTCAACAGTACGAGGATCGGTTTCCGTTTGAACTCAGCACGGGCGAAAAACAGCGTCTTGTCATCGCCGCCGTCGTCTGTATGCAGCCCGACTACCTCATTTTAGACGAGCCGACGTCCGCACTTGACCGGGGTCGCAAGCGTGCATTGGGTGCACTTCTGAGAAGACTGTCCAAAGATGAAAATACAGGTGTGATTCTGATCAGCCACGATGAGTGGTTTGTCTCAGAATACGCGGACGGCGTCACTGTCATGGATCACGGCCGGATCGTGTGCCGGAAGGAAAGTATGCGATGAACGAAAACCGGGCAATAAAAAAAGGACGGCTGCGAATCCTTGACCCGAGACCGAAGTTGATGCTCATGGCGTCGGCGTCTACCGCTTGCATGCTGACGAGCAATCTTTGGTATATTGCGAGCATTCTGGTCGTTCTGGTCGTGACGCTTCTGATCGGCGGCATGAATTTGAGCCTTCTGTGGAACCGCGCAAAAGCGATTTTCATGCTCATTATCATGCTCTTTGTGATTCAAACACTCTTCTTCGGCATGGGACGTGCGGATGCAGCGCCGTTGCTTCACATAGGCGGGTTCGGGTTCGTCTACACCGGCGGCATTTTGCTCGCCGCGATGCTCTCGCTGCGGCTGCTTGTGATCGTGTTTGCCGGACTGATTCTTCTGGAAGGAGAAATCAGGGATTATCTTCTTGCCCTCGTACAGATGAAAATCCCCTACACCTTTGCATTTATGGTCGTCATCGGTCTGCATTTCCTTCCGATTCTTCGGGAAGAAGCCACCAATGTATACTGCTGTATGCAACTGCGCGGTAAGGACTTCAAAAAACTTAAACTTACGGGAAAAATCCGTGCTTATATAGGAATCTGTCTGCCCATCCTCGTCAGCGCGCTGCGCCGTGCCGACGAGATGTCGATCGCCATGGAAACGAGAGGATTCAGATCACAGCCCCGACGTACCTATATGAGACAACTGAAAATGCGCGGAGCGGATATCGCGTTGACCATTCTATTTCCTGCGATTTTTGTCGGGCTGTACTTTCTTGTGAAGTTTTTGTAGTAGGATAAGACACAAGAGGGTCTGGTTCTTTTGTGTCCCCGTCTACCTCCGGACTGTAACCTTGGAAGGAAATTGGAAGGGAGCGGCGGAACCGACCCTGTCCAAAAATATTTTTCAGTCTGTTCTATCTAGAACAGACAAAGCCCTCAATCCCATATATAAGTACTATATATTATATGAATTCAAGTAATATCTATTGCTTGCTGATCAAAGGAGGATTTGGAAGATGGATGGAACGAAACTGACGCGGCACAACGTGTTACGCATACTGCTTGTGTTGCTGCTCTCCCTGAGTATCGCAGCATCGCCTACAATGATGGTATTCTCACAGGGTACCGGATTTGTATACGGCGAAGAAGAAAGTGCGAGCAGCGGTGCCGGTATAGAGACGACTGATGAAGAAAGCGTTGCACCATTTTCAGAATCGGACGGAATTACCGTCAGAATGCTCGGCGAGCACGGTGCAGTTGTAGGTCTCACGCAAAAATCGGGACCGGCGAAATCGACATACCTGGTCGGTGAGGTCTTTGACCTGACGGGCTTTGTACTCACAGCGACCTATGAAGATGGGTTCACGGAGGACATCACCCCGGATAGCGAGGGCGTGACAATCACGTCTCCCGAATGGGGCTATGTACTCGGCAGCCCACTTACCATAGATGATTCATCTATCGAGGCTGATGTCGCCTACAAGGACTTTGTAGTAGATATGGCAATAGAGTGGGGAATCCCCGATGATGAATGGTTGGATGACTATGGTGAGAGATATGTTTCGTCAAAGGCTTTCTACTTCACGGCTCTTGTAAAGGCTCCGGTCGGTGAGATCACAGATATTGCGACTGCTTCGGACTTCAACAATTTCGCGGCGCAGGTAAATGCGGGGCTGACGACGAAGAGTGCGCGGCTCGTAGCCGATATCAGCGTGAGCGGCACGGGCGGCCTCATCGGTACGGATGCGAATGCGTATGCCGGTACATTTGACGGCAATGGGCACACGATCACTGTGAACATCAACGCAAACAATAAGAAAGGCGTTGCTGTATTTGCAAATGTAAAGGCGGCAACGATCAAAAATCTGACCGTTGCCGGGACGATCACTGCGACCGGAAAATCCACCGTTTGGCCTTATGTATCAACCGGCGGTATTGTTGCGGAAGCGGGCGCGGGGACGACGATTGAAAACTGCGTGAACAATGCAAACATCACCGGAACGGTAAACATCGCCGGTATCGTCGGTCTATCGAGCATGGCCTCCATCGAAGTTACGAACTCTGTCAACAACGGAAACATCACAAGTACGTCCGATGGAAATGCAATGGGCGGAATCCCTGCCGGTGTCGGCGGCATCGCAGGTAACGCAAACGGCGGCACGTTCAGCCGGGTCATAAACACCGGGACGATCTCCGGAAAATGTCACTATATGGGTGGTATCATCGGATATTCATCAAACGGTCCAAATCCGATCATAAACTCATACAACACCGGAGTCGTCAGCAATGAAGCGACTTATAATCAGTATGGAAACAACAAAAACGCCAGCGTCGGCGGCATCATCGGCTATGCGGCGAACCTCGGCTACGGGATCGAAAACGCGTTCAACTACGGAACGGTTTCGACAACACAGACTGCCGGCACACCGACTGTCGGCGCTATCATCGGATACACGAGCAACGATGACCCCAACGCGAGCTATTATCAGGCGCATCCGAGCAATGACTACTATCTCGCAAACGGCACGATCAAGAGCGTCGGCAATTTGGCAAACGATCTTGACGCCTTCACGGCAAAGACGGCCGAAGAGTTCCTATCGCTTGCGTCCTCACTGGGTGAAGCATTTACAGACGGTACACTGCATCCCATACTCACAGAGCAGGCGCAGATCACAGGCGTAACAGTCACGACATCACCGACCAAGGTGGACTATGAAGCCGGAGAGACATTCTCAGCGGCAGGATTGGTGCTTACGGCAACATACAGTGACGAGCGTACGCAGATCATACCCGCAGGCGCATATGATTGGGATATCAAGAGTGCGCTCACGGTGTACGACGATAAAATCACTGTCGCCGGCACTTTTGAGGGCTATGGCTTCAGTGTTGAAATCGCAATCAATGTCACGGTGCATGTGACCAATCCGACTGTCGCACTCGATACCGCAGCGGTGTGGTCGGGTGAGTCCGCCCGGATCAACATTCTCCTCAGTGACAATCCGGGGATTGCGAAAGGCACATTCAAACTGACTTACGACACAGATGCGCTCGAGTTTGCGGGTACGGGTCATGGCTACTATGCCGCTAAGCTGGAAGAGGATGGCAGCGTCACATTCTACGCGGGTGCAAACCACGCATTCAACGGCATCGCAACCTATGTCTCCTTCAACGTGCTTGATGCAGCAGCGTCAGGAGACTATACGGTTGGGATATCAGATTTGGTTGTGACGAGGTTAGACGGCACCGAAGTGCCTGTTACAGCGGTAAACGGCACCGTCACGGTCAAGTCGCCGTATCAGATCGGCAACGCAGGAGATATACTTGCCTTCGCAAACACGGTCAACAGCGGAGAGCTTGGTGCGCGTGCCGAACTGACGGCGGATATTAACCTGACCGGTCTGAATTGGGAAAAGATCGGAAATCTCCACCCACAGTGGGATGAGTACAATGACCAAGGACAGGTGATTGCGGTACACGGTGCATATCCGCAGTTTTACATCGGTACGTTTGACGGTAAGGGGCATACGATCACGCTTGACATCCATCACAAGACGGATGACTGGTCAACCGAAAACAAAAATCGTGAGGATGAGCTTTACTGGGGTCTGTTCGGCTACGTGGGCCAGGGTGCACTCATCAAGGATCTCGTTCTTGACGGCATCGTTGAAGCTCACGGCACAGTCGGCGCGCTCGTCGGCGTGTTCAGCGGCGGCGTGATTGACAATGTGACAAACAATGCTACGGTCATCGGTCATGCGAATACCGGCGGCATCGCCGGCAGTGTGGGTACTTTGGCAACCATTCAAAACAGCGCAAACAATGGCATCGTCATCGGAGATCAGTATAAAGTTAAAATAGGGTACACCAACGTGACGCGTTGGGAAGGCGGATACTACATCGGCGGCATTGCCGGCAGTTCGGCGGGTAAGCTTCTAAACAACACGAACAATGGTGAGGTGAGCGGCTTTGGATCAGTCGGAGGCATCGTCGGACTGACAAACTTAGGTCAATACAGAGCAACTGTAGAGGACGAATTTGTCAGATATGATGAAACCCGTGGCAATGTGAATTACGGAAATGTCACAAGAACCGAGAGCGATGATCTTGAGTACGACCACAATTCCGAAGGGGTCGGTGCGGTCGTCGGTCTGGCGCACGTGCTTGATACGGTTCTTGGAAACTTCTATCTTCTCGGATCCGCTGAACTGAGTGTCGGGCAGGTCTCCGATGGTACGGTTGTCACCGATGCGCATGTACGTCTGCTGGATACGCCCGGTGAGAGCGCAGCCGCTTCCCTCGCAGGACCGGCGTCGGTCTTCACGGCGGAGAATGCGGAATACACGGTTTCGGTCACAGATGCGGCAGATGTCGTGGCTGCGGAGATCGTCATCGAAGTTGACGCAACGTACTTCTTCGGCATCGATGATCTGACGATCGGACTGAACGGACTTCTGATCGTGCCGGACGGCGGCGCAAATGTCCGGTGGGTACAGGTATCCGGCACGGACTCGCTATGGCAAGGTCACATCACGCTTGGCACAGCCGGCGGCGATCCGGTGTCGTTCACCGGCAGCACAGACATCCTGAAGATCGTATTCGGCACAAATCTGAATAAATTCGGTACGACGCCCGTGACGCTCGTGAGCGTGGCACTTGAAGCACAAAGCGGCGGTGGAACGGAAACGCTCCCCATCACGCTCGGCACCGATACGGTGGAAACGACGATCACGGACGATGACGGCGGCGGTGAACAGGTCGGCGCACCCGGTTCGGGTGACCTTGACGGCGATGGCTACGCTACGGTATTTGACGCGATGCTTCTCGTGAGGTATATCACCGGTCTTGAGACACTGACGTCCGCCCAGATCGCAGCAGTTGATATGGACGGCGACGGTTATTTGACGATTATGGACGCGGTTCTGCTCCTGCGGAAGTCCGTCGGGCTGTAAAAGGCAAAAGAGGGACAGGGGATGGTTCTTCTCCTGTCCCTCATTTT
>JAISKP010000157.1 GCA_031260885.1 Eubacteriales Family XIII. Incertae Sedis bacterium | reverse complement strand
AGGTTATTGAACTGCCTTCCGGATCGACACCGTTGGATTTTGCATTTAAAATCCATTCCGATATCGGCGCGCGGTGCGTGGGTGCGAAAGTGAACGGCAAGATCGTTCCGATTGACTATATTCTGGAAAACGGCGAAATCATCGAGATCATCACTTCAAACAATTCGAAAGGTCCCAGCATCGACTGGCTCCAGATCGCAAAGAGCAGCAATGCGCGGTCGAAGATCCGCCAGTGGCTCAAACGGCAAGACAAATCGCAGAATATTGATAAAGGCAGAGAACTGCTCGAGAAAACAGTCAAACGGAAAGGGTTGGATGTAAAAGATTTTGTCCGCAATACGCGCATTGTGAAGATCGCGAAAAACATGAACTATGCTTCTGTAGATGATCTTTACACCTCTCTGAGCTACGGCGGTGCCATTGTCAGCAAAGTGATCGGACAACTTCAGGAAATCGCTGATGCCGAACGGGCTTTGGCGGAAAAGGATACAGACGCCGAAGCATTGGAACGTGCAAACAAACGTTCCACATATCCTGCCGTTGAGTCCGGAAGCGGCGATGTGATCGTGGAAGGCGTCAGCAATATGCTGGTTCATCTCTCAAAGTGCTGCTCTCCCGTCCCCGGTGATGAGATTATCGGCTTTGTTACAAAGGGACGCGGTCTTTCTGTACACCGGACGGATTGCCCGAATATCATCAATCTGCCTGAACAGGAAAAGGGCAGACTGATGCCCGTTTCCTGGAATATTAAAAGCAAGTCCGGTATGTATGAAGCTGATATTACGATCGTTTCGGATGACCGCAAGGGGTTGTTCTCGGATATTTCGAAAAAGTGCCTCGATCTCGACGTGAATATTTCGGGTGTGAATCTGCGGACGAACAATGACGGCTCCGTGACCATTCTGATGACCCTTTCCATTTCGAATACGAATCAGATGGAGAAAAGTTTAAGGAGTTTGAAACAGGTGGAAAGCGTAACGGATGTATTCCGTGCAAGGACATAAGGAGGACTTATGATCATTAAACATTTTTTAATCGGTTCGATCGGTACGAACTGTTATCTTGTATGGGATGAAGGATCCGACGATGCATTTCTTATTGATCCGGCGCAAAATCTTCCGGAGATCGCACAGGCGATTCGGGAAGAATTTCTAAATCTGAAATATGTGATTCTAACGCACGGGCACGGCGATCATATCGGTGGCGTGACGGGCATCCTTGCCGAATTTCCGGATGCGAAGCTTGCTGCAGGCAGAATGGAAGCCGAACTGTTGGCACAGGCGCGAATGAATTTCTCCCTTGAAATTACAGGGAAGAGCGTCAGTCTTGTACCGGATATTTTTCTGAACGACGGCGATGAATTGTCGGTGGGGAATTTGACGCTTGCAATCATTGAGACACCCGGTCATACGCCCGGCGGGATTTCTATTCTGGTGAATCGCGAAGTTCTCTTTTCCGGCGATACGCTGTTTCGGGATTCGATCGGGCGAACGGATCTTGCAGGCGGGAATTATGAGCGGATTGTCGCTTCTATTCGAGAGAAGCTGTTTGTCTTGCCTGATGAGGTGCGGGTTTATCCCGGGCATATGGACGAGACAACCATCGGACATGAGAAGAAGTTTAATCCTTATGTTTAGATTTCGTATTGGTGCGGTCACGAATCCGAACGAGTATGAAGAACTCGCACGCATGTTTTTACGGAATCCAGCGTTCGAACTGGACTTCTCCGGTGCGCCTATTGCGGATCATAAAGATCGGATTAAACGAATTTTGTACGGGGCACTTTCAGATGCCACAGGCAGAACGTTGCCTTGGGGGGTTCTTACCGGGGTGAAACCATTAAAACTCTTTACCCAGCTTGTTTCTGAAGCGGGTGGGGAGATTGGCGCTTCGCGGATGCTGCGCGAAGAATATTTTGTTTCTGAGGAAAAAGTACTTCTGCTTGAGGATACTTATCGGGTTTATATGGGAACTTTAAGGGCACCTGCTGTGGGGAAGGTCGGGGTATATGTCGGGATTCCATTTTGTCCTTCCCGATGTGCCTATTGCTCCTTTACATCAAATGAGGCTTCTGAAGTGGGTGTGAGAACTTACCTGAACGCACTTTTCCGGGAGATCGAATATGTAGGGCTTCGTATGGCGGAGAGTGGGATGTCTGCCGAGAGTATCTACATCGGCGGGGGGACGCCCACTACTTTGTCGCCCGGACAGATGGAAGCGCTTTTAAGTTTGATCCATCAGAAGATCCCGGGTAGCGGAACGGCGGAACTTACGGTTGAAGCGGGACGACCCGAAACGCTTTCACCCGGAATTTGCCGGGTTTTGACGGAAGGCGGTGTTCGGCGGATCTGCATTAATCCGCAGACCCTGAATGATGAAACGTTGACTCGAATCGGGCGGTGGCATGATTCAGCTGCCGTTACGGAAGCTTTTTTGATTGCGCGGGATGCCGGCTTTCCCGTGATTAATTCGGATATTATCGCCGGACTTCCCGGAGAGAATGCGGATGATTTTGCGGAAACGTTGGAGCAGATGCTTCGGTTTGGACCGGAGAATATTACGGTTCATACATTATCTGTCAAAAAAGGTTCGGTTCTTCGAGACTCTGACGGGGAATTCTGTTATAATATAAAGAGTTATGCGAAAGAGATGGTTGACGGACTTCCCGGGAAATTGGCGGCTTCCTTCTACCGACCGTATTATCTTTACCGGCAGAAACAGATGCTGGACAATCTTGAGAATGTTGGGTATGCGCTTCCGGGTACCGAATGCGTCTATAACATGCGCATCATGGAGGAGCGGCAGACGATCATCGCGCTTGGCGCGGGCGGGAGCAGTAAGGTGTATTTCCCGCAGGAGAACCGCATAGAGCGTGTTTTCAACGTTTCGAATTATGAACAGTACATCGATCGGATCGATGAGATGATGGGCAGGAAAGAAAAAGGAATATTTTCATGCTGACAAAGGCACCGAAGGGCACGAAGGACATTCTGCCCGAGGAGATACACAAATGGCATTACGTTGAGACGATCTTTGCGGATATCTGCCGCAGGTTCGGCTTTTCCGAGATCAGGACGCCGCTTTTCGAGCATACGGAGCTCTTTGCGCGGGGTGTCGGTGATACATCGGACATCGTTCAGAAACAGATGTACAGTTTTGAGGATTATGGCGGACGAAGCATTACGCTCAGACCTGAGGGCACAGCCGGTGTGGTGCGGTCGTACATTGAGCACAAGGTCTTTGCGGATGGAAAGCCTACGAAGTACTGGTATGAGATCCCCTGTTTTCGCTATGAACAGCCGCAGTCCGGCAGACAGCGCGAATTCCACCAGTTCGGGATTGAGATCTTCGGTTCGGAGAATATGCTTGCGGATACCGAGGCAATTTCAGTTGCCTATACGCTCTTTATGGAACTGGGCATAATGGACGAGATTGAGCTGCGGATCAACAGCATTGGCTGTCCGAAGTGCCGGAGCGCATATAGAGAGGTGCTAAGAGCCTTTCTTGCGCCAAAATACGATGAACTATGCGATACGTGCAAGATGCGCTATGAGAAGAATCCGATGCGGATTTTAGACTGCAAATCCCCTATTTGTCAGGAGCTTATCAAAGGTGCGCCCGTCATGCTCGACCACCTCTGTGACGAATGCCGTGAGGCGTTTTCCGAGCTTCAGCAGGATCTTTCTGCGGCAAAAATTTCGTTCACGATCGATCCCGGCATCGTCCGTGGGCTGGATTATTATACGAAGACCGCCTTTGAATTTGTAACGACGGCGATCGGTGCGCAGGGAACGGTTTGCGGCGGTGGTCGGTATGATCACCTGATCGAGGAGCTCGGCGGTCCGGCAGTGCCCGGTGTCGGTTTCGGACTCGGGATTGAGCGACTTTTGTTGCTTTTGGGTACGTACGAGGATCGAATTCCCGCGCAGAACCCGCCGGATGCGTTGATCGTATTCATGGGGGATCCTGCGAAGGAAAAGGCACTGTCGCTGTTGAATGCGCTTCGGACGGTCGGGCTTGCGGTGGAACTGGACGTCTGCGCTAGAAGCACGAAGAATCAGTTCAAGCATGCAGACAAGACGGGCGTGCGTTTTGCCGTGATTCTCGGGGAAAATGAGCTTGCAAGCGGGAAGGCCGCTGTGAAGGATATGAATACGGGCGAACAGCAGGACGTTGATTTTGAGGCGCTCGCTGATTTCATAAAACAGGAGCACATAAAGATACAGCGATTGGATAAACGGAGTTAAAATGATCACAAATAATCGTGTAATGAAAAGAACGGATTATTGCGGAACGCTTCGGGCTTCCGACATCGGGCGTGCGGTTGTCTTGAACGGTTGGGTACAGAAGAGCCGCAGGCTCGGCGGACTGATCTTTACGGATCTGCGTGATAAGACCGGCATCGTTCAAATCGTTTTCGACGAGGACATTCCCAAGGAAGTCTTTGCGGCGGCGGAGAACCTCCGCAGTGAATACGTGATCGGAATCGCGGGCAAAATACGTGAACGGGAATCGAAAAATGCGGAACTGCCGACGGGCGACATCGAGGTGCTTGCGGAAGCGCTTACGATCTATTCTGCCGCGGATACGCCGCCGATCTACATCAAGGACGATGACAATGTCGATGAAAATCTTCGGCTGAAATACCGCTATATCGATCTGCGCAAGCTGCGTATGCAGCGCAATCTGAGCTTTCGACATGAAGTCGTCCGGATCACGCGCGACTATTTCTTCGAAAACGGATTCACGGACGTCGAGACGCCGATCCTCATCAAGCCGACGCCGGAGGGCGCGCGCGATTATCTCGTGCCGAGTCGCATTAAGAACGGTTCGTTCTACGCGCTTCCGCAGTCGCCACAGATGTATAAGCAGCTTTTGATGGCTTCCGGCACGGATCGGTATTTTCAGATCGCGAAGTGCTTCAGAGACGAGGATCTGCGCGCGGACAGACAGCCCGAATTCACGCAGATCGACCTTGAGATGTCCTTTGTAGATCAGGATGATGTGATCGGGGTTCAGGAAGGCTATCTAAAGCGCCTCATGAAGGAGTTGATGGACGTCGATGTACAGACGCCTTTTCCGAGGTTGACCTACGCAGAGGCGATGGCGCGGTATGGCAGCGATAAGCCGGATACGCGATTTGGCTTCGAACTGACCGACATCTCGGATTTTGTCAAAAACAGTGAATTTGCGGTGTTCTCAGGCGCGGTCGCTGCCGGCGGCTCCGTGCGAGGGATCAATTTCAGCGGCGCTTCGGACAAATTCAGCCGCAAGGATCTCGACAAACTCACAGAAGCAGCGCGGACATACGGCGCGAAGGGACTCGCATGGATACGCGTTACGGATGAAGGCATCCATTCTTCCTTCTCAAAGTTCTATTCGGACGAAGAGATGGCGAAGTTAACAGAATTATTTTATGGTAAATCAAGTGATTTGATTCTGATTGTAGCAGATCGGGACAAGGTCGTGTTTGATACGCTCGGTTGGCTCCGAAATGAGCTGGCTGACAGACTCGGTCTAAAAGACAGTAGCGTCTATGACTTCCTCTGGATCATTGATTTTCCGCTGCTGGAGCAGGACGCGGAATCCGGACGTTTTAAGGCAATGCACCATCCGTTTACGATGCCGAACCCGGACGATCTGGACAAGCTTGATGCGGATCCGGCAGCCGTCCGTGCGCTTGCATACGATATCGTCTTGAACGGTACGGAACTGGGCGGCGGCAGTATCCGGATTCACGACAAAACGTTGCAAAACAGGATGTTTGAAGTCCTCGGACTCTCCGCTGATGAGATCGAAAACAAGTTCGGTTTCCTGCTCGAAGCGTTTCGCTACGGTGTGCCGCCGCATGGCGGACTTGCATACGGACTTGATCGGCTTGTGATGCTGCTCCTCGGTGAAGCCAGTATTCGAGAGACGATGGCTTTTCCAAAGAATCAGGCGGCGGAAGATCCGGTCAGCGGTGCGCCTGGCACCTGCGATGCGGTGCAGCTTGAAGAATTGGGACTGCAACAGCGTTGAAATTGAAAAGAAGGTTTGTGATATTGCAAAATTGGTATAAAACGGTACAACGATGGCTAAATTAGGTGTTTTGGGTGGCTCCTTCGATCCTGTTCACTATGGGCATCTGCTCCTTGCGGAGGAGGCGCTCGAACAGGCGGGACTCGATCGGGTGATTTTCATGCCGACGCATGTGCAACCCTTTAAACAGGATGCAAGCGTCAGTCCGGTCGAAGACCGGCTTGCGATGTTGTCATTAGCCGTCGGAACGCATGAGAAATTGGGTATTACAACCGTAGAAATTGACGAGCCCGGCGTATCCTATACGATTTTTTCGCTTCGGAAACTGCGCGAAGAGGCCAACGCGGATGACAGCATATGGTTCATCTTGGGTGCAGACATGTTTGTAAATCTGCATAAATGGTACCTTTCAAACGAGTTGCTCACAGAGTTTTCGTTTGTTGCCGGTATGCGACCGGGAAGCGATCAGGCGGCTTTTGCATATTATGCCGCAAAGCTGAATGTGACTTATGAAACGGAGATTGCCGTCATTGAAAACCGACAGTTTGACGTGTCCTCTACGGAAATCCGGCAACGTGTCCGAGAGCGGCGATCGGTTCGGTATTTGATACCGGATCCGGTAAGGGAATATATTGATGCGCACGGATTATATACCTGAGACGGACATTGCACGTCTTGATGCGGTGCTCCGAGTACGACTCAAACCGGAGCGTTACGCACATACACAGCGTGTGCTAGACATGGCGCTCGAAATGGGTCGTATATACGGAGAAGACCCGGAGAAAATCCGGCTCGCGGCGCTGTTTCACGATTACTGCAAGGATTCTTCAAAGGAGAACAATGCCCTTGCACATGCGGGAGAAGCGGCGGATATCTTGAAAAATGAATACGGCGTGACGGATGAAGACGTGTTGAACGCGGTGCGCTACCATACGACCGGGCGAAAGGATATGAGCCGGCTGGAACTCATCATCTTTCTTGCGGACACGTTGGAGACCGGCAGGACCTACGCAGGCGCGGACAGGCTGCGCAGCCTGGCATACACGGATCTGTACGCATGCGGTCTCGCGGTGCTGACGGAACTGAAGGTCTATCTCGATCAGAACGGATTTGAGATGGGCAGAGATGGGGATGAGGCGATTGCATGGCTCAGGGAAGCGCGTACAGAGGGTACATCGAACGAAAAGAATATTTGATATTTATTTAACAATCCATAATTGCAACGAAGAGAAGGGAGTAACATTTGAAAGATTTGGTGCTTGAACCTGCGGAAAATGCAGAAATTGAATCGGCAGAGATCAATCCGGCAGACAAGGAAGAAAACCTACAACTCGCGAAGCGGATCGGCGGCATTATATTGGATAAAAAAGGGCGTGACGTCGTCATCATCGATATCAGCGCGCAGTCGTCCTTTGCCGACTACTTCGTAAATGCGACAGCACTCAATACAAGGATGCTCGATACGTTACATTCGGAGATCGACGGTCAGCTGACACACGATGGCGCCCGGCTGAAGGGCGTAGAAGGAAATCCCGCATCCGGCTGGATCCTGATGGATTTCGGCGACGTAATCGTGAATCTGTTCATGGAAGAACAGCGCGGTATCTATCAGATCGAGAAGATCTGGCGTGACGGGACGTTCATTTCTATAGACGATGCGGAAGTATAGATAATTCGGAGGAACAGAACGAATGAAGGAAAATTACGATTTTAAAGGCATAGAGGAAAAGTGGCAGGCGAAGTGGGAAGCGGATGCGCTTTTCAAGACATATGACGATTTTGACCGGGAGAAATACTATCTCCTCGAGATGTTTCCCTATCCGTCCGGAAAACTCCACATGGGGCATGTCCGGAATTACTCGATCGGCGATGTGCTCGACCGATATCTGAGCATGAAGGGCTACAACGTGCTGCACCCGATCGGTTGGGATGCTTTCGGATTGCCGGCGGAAAATGCGGCGATTAAGAATGGGCGTCATCCTTACAACTGGACGACGGAGAACATCCGCGAGATGCGTGCACAGCTGAAACAACTCGGCTTTTCCTACGATTGGGACCGTGAGATCGCGACCTGCAACCCCGGTTATTATAAGTGGATGCAGTGGATTTTCATTCAGTTTTTCAAAAATGGACTAGCATATAAGAAAAAGAACCCTGTGAACTGGTGTCCGTCCTGCGAGACCGTGCTCGCGAACGAGCAGGTCGTGGACGGGTGTTGCGAGCGTTGCGGCACAGCCGTCGGTAAGCGGGATCTCGATCAGTGGTACCTGAAGATCACGGATTATGCAAACCGTCTTGTGGACGATCTCGATACGCTGGATGGTTGGCCTTCAAAGGTCAAGACCATGCAACGCAACTGGATCGGTCGCAGCACCGGCGCAGAGGTGGATTTCGGGATTAAAGACTTCGATCAGAATCTACGGATCTTTACGACGCGTCCGGATACGCTTTTCGGTGTAACCTACATGGTTCTTGCACCGGAACATCCTTATGTGAAGGAACTCGTTGCAGACACTGAATACGAGCAAGCCGTGAATGAATTCCTTGCGAAACTGCAGTATCTATCGGATATCGACCGCAATTCGACGACCCTCGAGAAGGAAGGTCTTTTTATCGGGCGTTATGCGGTGAATCCGCTGAACGGCTTATCGGTCCCGATCTACATCGCGAACTACGTCCTCATGGATTACGGCACAGGTGCGATCATGGCCGTGCCCGCGCATGACACGAGGGACTTTGACTTCGCTGTAAAATACGGGCTTGAGATCATTCCTGTCGTCGATCCGGGCGATCCGCTGATCGATGTGCACGACCTGAAAGCGGCTTTTGTCGCCGAGGGCACGATGATCAATT
>JAISKP010000097.1 GCA_031260885.1 Eubacteriales Family XIII. Incertae Sedis bacterium | reverse complement strand
AAAATGGTACATTTACAAATAAAACGAGCGCCACTTTGGGTACAACTTCAGTTCCGTGCAAGCCGAAGGCGCGTTAACGAAGTTGTCCAAAGTGCCGCTCGTTTTATTTAAAGTAAATGCCCATTTTTTGTTGGGGCGTCTGTTGTGTATGTGCCGCCGCCTTCCATCTACTCCTATTCTGTATCGCCGTCTTCTATCTACTTCTATTCTGCGCCGCCGCCTTCTATCTGTTCTTCTATCTGATCTTCCACCTACTCCTATGTCGTAACAAAAAAATAGAACAGCGCTCAGGGTTGCCCCTGTCGCTGTCCAAAAACGGTCGATTATTATACTGCAATCAAAAAATCCTAAGAAAAGAGTGTTATTATACCCCCCCCCCGGATTTCGTTGATATTTCAACGTTTGTACGTGGTTCTCCGGTAGACAACCGGTCTTTTTTCAGGTTCATCGTCTGATTATTCTCATTTCGCCCCAAGCATCCCGGCACCCCTTAGATCTACCCCTGTGCCGCGATCGATACCTGATTATATCCGATCGCGCAGGGATTTTCAATCGCAGCGCAGCGGCTGTCGCAGTAATCTCAGCGGCTGTAGCAGCGCGACTCCGCTCGATCCACTACGGGAATTGACGTCTGTTCGAGTGTCCCAGCGCCTGGGCAAGGATCTTCTCGAACGATCGAAACTTTCCGTAGGAAAGTACCTCTTCCACTGCGGAAAGCACCTCTTGCATGCGGAAAGTACCGCCGTCTTAAGATAGAGACGAGGAACTTACAGTGTTGCGATGAATGCGAGGATCGTCTCCGTTTCCGCCAAGGCACCTTTCCCGAGATCGCCGCAGGCGAGGAGGGATTCGCGGGGTTCTATAAAAAGATAACCGAGCTCCTTCAGTTTGAGCATGTTCGCCTGTACGATCTTGTTTTCGTACATGGCAGTGTTCATCGCGGGGCAGATGACGATGGGTTTGTTTTGAACGGCCATGACGATCGTGGTCAGGAGGTCGTCGGCAATGCCGGAGGCGATCTTACCGATGATGTTTGCGGTGGCAGGTGCGATGAGGACGATGTCCGCTTTCTTTGCCAGACCGATGTGTTCTACATCGAAGTCCCCTGTCTTCTCGAAGCTATCTGTATAGACCCTGTTTTTTGTCAGAGTCTCAAAGGTCAGCGGCGCTACGAACTCCTGCGCGTTTTTTGTCATGACGACGTCGACAGAGTCGCCGGTCTTTGTCAGTTTGTTTGCGAGGTCAGCAGCTTTGTAAACTGCGATGCTGCCTGTTACGCCTAAAAGGATGTTCTTCATTTCACAATCTCCTGTCTCTTAATGGATGCGTGAAGCATTTTCGAAAACAGCTCCGCATACCGCATATACCGCGTATTAAATGTTCATTTATTCAACAGATTTCTTTGTCTTTTGCAGTACGGTCTGCGCGATTTTCTCTGCGATATTTGCTTTGCCGATGCAGACCGTGTATCGCTTTTCACGATCGATCAGATAACCTGTGTGTCCTTCGGATTTTCCTACCGTATTCATATCGTTTGCGAGAACGTAGTCGCATGCATTTTTTTGCAGCAGCGCATACGCCGTGTCGATGAGTACATCTTCGGAAACGCCAGAAAGTAATTTAAATCCGACGATGACCGCTTCCGGCGCAAAACCTCTGAGCTGTGCGATGATCTTCGGCGTCTTCTCCATCACCACGACGAGATCGTCTTTGTCGGAGCTGATCTTTCCGCCCGCGGCGATGGACGGTGCATTAAACACGGCGTCTGCGGCGACCGTCGCAATGCCATCGAAAGCTGTCTTTTGATCTCCGGTGCGCAGATCTCCCAATGCTCCATCTACGAGGCGATCGGCGATCCGGATTCCGATCAGGCGCGATGTCGTGACCGTCCGTGTCCGGTAATCGCTTACCGCCATGCTGTGAACAATCGCGTCAATCTTATTATTTTTGCATACCTGGCTGACGGCGGCTTCGAGTTCCTGCGTGTCGTTTGCACGGAGAACCGCCGCCTTCGACGTATCGGGCTTTACCGGCCTTTCGTTACAGACGTAGAAAATCCGTTCCACGTCGGGCGACGCCGCAAGGCGTTCGGCGATCAATGCGCCCAGCCGTCCGGTTCCCGTATTCGAAATGCTCCGCACCGCGTCGATTTTTTCGGTCGTCCCGCCTGCGGTAATCAAAATATTCATGGGAACATCTTACCATATTTCAAGCGCCTCGGACAGAAGAACGAAACTTGATCGTCCCACTGCCCGAAACACTTCTCAAAACTATATTGTATTTTTTTACTGCATTGTTAATAATTGAGGAAGAAATAGTGTGAACGCCGTGACCCTTGCGATTACAGGGTTGCGGCGTTATTCTTGATATCCTGCTGTCGGATAAAATGTTGTAAGCTGATCCGCATTTGGACACGCTGCCAACAAAATATTGAAATAGAAGTCTTCCCATTCTGAAACTGACAAATATTTGTCCGGGAATTCCTCATCGCTCCTCCAAAAGACGACGGTACCGTGAGTGCTACCATAGCTATCTGTCCCCCAAAACTCATATCTGCCGTATGGGGTGTCTCCAGACGCAATCAGTGTATAATTATAACTATCCTTCCAATAAAGACCATCATACGGAATCTCTCCCTCTGATAGCAGCCTTGCCTCTTCCTCAAGCGCCTCTTCCACCCACTGTGGACGCTGTGACTGCGGAGTTTCATCGACAATATCAGAAGCTTCATCAATCTGTTCAATCGGATCCGTTGTGACTATCAAAGGTTCAGCCTCTTCCTGCACAGATTCCACCTTTTCTCCGCATGACGCCAATCCGAACACGAGTGCGATGCAAAGCGCCAAAATGATGAAGGAACCCTTGGTTGCTTTACACTCGATATGTGGTTTTCTTTGTATTGACATGTTTATTTTCCTTCCTGCTTTTCAAATTTTCTGATAAGGTTGGGTTTGCGGAATAACCCTAATTATTCTACCACATTTGAGCCGGCAACGAACAAAAAACAGATCCTTCATGTTTCCCTTTTCATGTGCCTACTGTGGTCTGCTGCGTTCTATTTCGTAAATTCGTTCAGGACGTCGTCAAATTCCAGTTCCCGATAGCCGTCTTCGCTCGCTTCATAGACCGTGCCGTCGTCTTTTATCACGTAGAGCAGCTTGTAATAAGGAATGTAGATATAATCTGAGACGCCCGTCTCAACCTTTGTGACGTCATCGGAGTGTTCATAGCCGTTCACCGGAAGCATATAACCGCGCAGGTATAGATTTCCGTCGTTGTCCAAAATGATACGTCCCGAGAATTTTTTCACGTTATCCATGACCGGCGTGAACTCGGTGACCACGATGTCGCTGCCGAAGATGACGCCGTCCGACTTGGTATCGATCGTGTTGTCGCTTCCGAGCCCCGCCAATCCCATGGCATTGTTGCCGAATCCGTATAC
>JAISKP010000082.1 GCA_031260885.1 Eubacteriales Family XIII. Incertae Sedis bacterium | reverse complement strand
ATATAGGCGCGCGTGCGGGCATCCATCTCTGTGATCTGATCGTGCGGCGGAATGATCGGGGAAATCGCGGAGACATCGTTATTGCCCACCGGATCATCTACGGATTTCACCTGTTTCTGCCCTACCGCTTGCCTTTTCCGATCTAAAAGCCGCACGATTTCAGAGACGACGCTGTCTTTGTCCGCAGAGCCGATCAACAGATCGATTTCGGAGATTTTCGCGAGACTTTCGCCTGAGACCTCCGCGTAGCAGCCGATCAGCGCGGTGATCGCGTCCGGATTGATGCGCTTCGTCCTGCGTGCAAAATTTCGGGACTTCTTGTCAGCGGCGGCTGTCACCGTACATGAATTCACGATATAGACGTCGGCGAAATCGGTTTCGTCGACCACCTCAAAGCCCAGCCTTTGAAATCTCTCCGAGAGCAGCTGCGTCTCGTATTGATTGACCTTGCAGCCGAGCGTATAGAAAGCGACCCTCGGCGCTTCGGTATGCTGTTTCGTGTATTGGTTCTGACCGCCCATTTTACAATTCCAGTTCGTACAAAACCATCGCGATCACGGCGGGTCCGGCCGTCTCCGTCCGAAGAATTCGCTTCCCGAGGCTGCACGGCGATAGACCGATATCCACAAGCGCCGCGGCTTCCGCATCCGAGAACCCGCCCTCGGGACCGATGAGCACCGCAATCGTCTGCGGTACATTCGCGGATCTGAGCGCCTCCTTGATCGTAAAACCCTTTTCTTCCTCATACGGAAACAACACGAAATCATAGTTGCGCAGTTTCTCGATCAACGCAGAAAATGAAATCTCGTCACAGACTTCGGGGACGATCCCCCTGCCGGATTGCTTTGATGCTTCGAGCGCGACCCTGCGGTAACGCTCTATTTTTGAGGATACCGAACCCGCCTTCGGGATGCTGCGCGCCATCGAGACAGGGACGACTTCGAAGGCGCCCAGTTCGACGGATTTTCGGATGATCTCCTCGAGCTTGCCATGCTTCGGAATCCCTTGAAACAACGTGATTTTCACCGACGGCTCGGTCGAGAACGGCTGTTTTTCAAGGATGTCGAAGATGATCCCGCCCGCATCGATCGTCCTGATCCGCGCACGATATTCATATTTTGAATTGTCGGATATGACGACTTCATCGCCCACCGACATGCGCATCACATTTTTGACGTGATTGATCTCGGCGGCGTCATGCAGGATGATTTCGTTTTCGCAAATTGCGGATGCGTCTAACAGCAGTCTGCGCATAGGAGCAGCCATTCGCCTTTCTTTTCGGTCGTGATGCCCGTGAAGCCTTCCGCCTGCACGACCTTGATCATCTCCGATTCCTCCGCGGCGAGCAAGCCTGAGAGAATCAGCTTGCGGGGTCTTACGGCGATATCCGGATCACCTGTACCGCCAATCCCGTCCATGCGGTCTGCATCACTTGCCTCATCTGCAAACAGACGCCTGATCTGCGGCAGGATCAATTTGAGCAGCCCGCTCGTCAGGTTTGCGGTGATGATATCAAACTGTATCCCCGTCAGTATCTCCGCCTCCCGGATATCACAGGTGAGCAATTCTATCAGCGCATCTACCTCATTTCGTTCAAAATTCAGCCTTGCGGATGCCGCTGCGTCTTCATCGATCTCGACGGCGACCGTCTTCCCTGCGCCCAGTTTTGCCGCGAGGATCGCGAGAATGCCGGACCCCGTTCCGACGTCTAAAAAGACCGCGCCCGGCGTGAAAAACCGCTCGATTGCAACGGCGCACATCGATGTCGTCTCATGCGATCCTGTCCCGAACGCCATGCCGGGATCGATCACGATAGCTTCGCCTTCCCCGTCATATTCCGCCCACGGCGGACGCACCGCAAACCGCTCTGTAATGCGAAACGGCTTAAAACCTTCCTTCCACTTGTCCTTCCAGTCGTCCGAAAGCGGATTGGACTCTAAATAGAGTCGCCCAAAATCCGCATCCGCTCCGAAAAGACCGTACTGCTCATCGCTCTTGAGCTTGAGCAAACAGGTCCGGATCTCAGACAGAAGCTTTGCGCCCTCCGCATCATCCGGAATATAGAAGGTCAATATGGCTTCCTCACCGGGAAAACCGCCCGCCTCGGCGAGCCTGATCGCCGCCTCGCGTGAAAGATCCACTGCGCCGTCTCCCCGAATCGGCATATCCGACTGAAACAGCGCCGGATCCACATAGTCCCAGTCGAGTTTATCCTTGTTTTTCAGAATCGCGCGAAAATCCGCGCTGTCCGCCACGGCGACGCCGTCGATATCAAGCTGCATCAAAAGCGCCTCTACCGGCTCAATGCCCGCAGTGGTCGTGAAAATCTTGTTTTCGGTATATTTCAGAGAATCAGGCATTCTTCTTCCTGACGTGATAAGCGAGCAGGTAGGCGAGCGAGACGAACACGCCGCCGCCGATGATGTTGCCGAGCGTCACGGGGATCAGATTGTTCACGAAGAAGCTCTGCCAGTTCAATCCATCGATCGCAGCCTGCGAGACGCCGATGGAAAGTGCCTGCTGCAGTTGCTCCGGATTTGATTTTGCGAGAATCCCCGCAGGGATATAGTACATATTCGCGACGCTGTGCTCGAAGCCCGACGTGATGAAAAGCCAGATCGGAAAAAAGATGCCAAAAATCTTCCCCGCCATCGTGTCCGCACCGTACGCGAGCCAGACCGCGAGGCAGACGAGCCAGTTGCAGAGTATGCCGAGGATAAATGCAGATGAGAATGCAAGTCCAGTCTTCCCCGCTGCGATCTTGATCGTCACAGCGCCGAGCAAGTCGCCGCTGCTGTGAAATAGCCCGCTGTGGAACATGAGCCAAGCTAAAAAGACCGAACCGATGAAATTGAAGATGTAGACGATGAGCCAATTTTTGAGCATACCGGGCACACTGATCCGGCGGCTTACCACCCCGCCGAGCATGAGCGTGTTCCCCGTGAACAGTTCACCGCCCGCAAGCACCACGAGCATCAGCCCGGTACCGAAGATCGCGCCCGCAAGCGCCCTCCCGAGTCCGTACGTCGCGGAATTCGCAAGCAGGTTGAACGCCGCCATATTCGAGCCTTCCGCCGCAAATGCGATGAATGCGCCAGCCAAAAATCCGAGCACGGCGAGTTTGACAAAACTCGACTTCGCCTTCGTTTCGGCGGCGCTGAGACTTACTTCCAGTATTTCCTGCGGTTTCAGAGGTCCGGAACTCATATGCTCCCCCATACAAATCGAAACGCGCCAAAAACAAACATTTTTCAGCGCATATTACAAACCATATACCGATGCCTTTTACATAGCAAATCCCGAAGAGCCGTCAGACTGCAATTCATACCTTATCTCCTGATAAGTGGGTTGCCTGCACCGAGTTTTTGCGATCCGATCAAGTCGGCACGGCAGCGGCTCTGTGACGTCGGCTTCCCATGTATGAAACAGAAGGATAAATTCAACAGCCTTAACGTGAGCTTCAGGATCCTGTACTCAATATATCACGCAATGCAGCGCTTGTGAACCTATTCTAATTGAATTACAGAAAAAAATTTGTGTTTGTTTTGGTTTCTCATATCAACAGCGGATTACACGTCCAATTCGATCGAACAGTTCGTATACACCTTCTGCACATCGTCGTTCTCATCAAGCGCATCAATCAGCTTCGCAAGCGACCGCGCCTCGCCCTCTGTCTTCGGTTCCGCTTCGATGGTCGCAACCTGTTCTACATCCGCTTCCACGAGTTCGTAACCTGCGCCGCGCAGCGCTTCCGCAACTGCGAGAAAATCATCCGTAGTCGTAAGGATCTCAAAAAGCTCATCGTCCGCCTTGAAATCTTCGGCACCCGCTTCGAGTGCGGCTTCCATCAGCGTATCCTCATCCACACCGCCCGCGTTCTCAACGAGGATCACACCCTTACGGTTGAACATGTAAGAGACACAGCCCGGCACACCGAGATTGCCATTGTGTTTATCGAAGATGTGCTTGATCGCGGAGTTCGTGCGATTCTTGTTGTCCGTCAGCACATCGACGACGACTGCGACACCGCCGGGTCCATAGCCCTCATAGGTGAGTTCTTCATAGGTCTCGCCCTCAAGTTCGCCGGTACCTTTTTTGATCGCCTGCGTGATCTTGTCCTTCGGGAGATTGATCGCCTTGCCCTTTTCGATCGCGTTCTTCAGCGAGGCATTGTATTCGGGGTCGCCACCGCCCTTCGCTGCCATCATGATGGCTCTCGTGTATTTCGTAAAAAGCGCCGCCCGTTTGTTGTCCTGCGCCGCTTTGCGTCCCGCTATTGTTCCATGTCTGCCCATTGGTCCCTCCTCGCGAAAATAAATGTCGCTTTATTATACCAAAGATATGCCGCCGCGAAAACATTTTATTTACCGCTAAAGACATAAGGTAATTTGCAAAGTAAAATGCGAAAGTTTTTTAGAAATAGCTGCGTCTCTACTTTAAACGCTAATCTTTCAGATGCTTCTTCAACTGTGCGAGCAGTTTGTTAAAGTCGATCGGTTTGCCGACGTGACCGTTCATCCCTGACGCGAAGCATTTATCGATATCCTCTTTAAACACATTGGCGGTCATTGCAATGATGGGGATCTGTCGTGCATGAGGATCGCCTAAT
>JAISKP010000064.1 GCA_031260885.1 Eubacteriales Family XIII. Incertae Sedis bacterium | reverse complement strand
GTGACCGAAATTCAGAATCACCCGTCTGCCGTTGTCAAATTCATCCTCGGCGACGATGCCGCTCTTAAGTTCGCAACAGGTGCAGACGATATCGGTCATGGAAGGCTTCGGCGCGGACTCGAGACGTTCGAAAAAAGACGCAGAAGCGATCGCGCCGTATTTTACGACCTCCGCCATGCCCGCTGCAAACTCGCGCTGCGGCAGCGTCGCCAGGACGTCCGGATCGATAAGCACGAACTTCGGCTGATAGAATGCGCCGACGAGGTTCTTCCCCGCCGCGATATCGATCGCCGTCTTACCGCCGACCGACGAATCGACCTGCGCTAGCAGCGTCGTCGGAAGCTGAATGAAGTCCACGCCGCGCATCCACGTTGCAGCCGCAAATCCCGCAAGGTCGCCGATCACACCGCCGCCGAGCGCGATCACACAGCCTTTTCGTGTAATGCCCGCCGCCGCCAGCCGATCGTAGATCGCGGACAGATGCGTGATATCCTTTGTCGCTTCACCCGGCGGCAGCACGATCCGCTCAGTCTCGATTCCCTGTGATAACAGCCCGTTCACGATGGTCTCCGCATAAAGCGCACCGACGTGCTCGTCCGTGATCAGCGCCACCCTTTCGCCTTTTCGAATGAATGCGGCGATCCGATCAAGTCCGGTGCTGAGCAGTCCGGCGCCGATCGCGATATCATAAGATCTGTCCCGGATCGGCACGTTTAAAATTTTCTCTGCGTCGCTGCTCATCTGAATTCCCCTGTTTCCCATGTATGAAATTGTTGATATATCGCGCCGTCAACTACATATTGAAATAAAATCAAAAACGCCCCCGACTGCTGTCGGAGGACGAGACCTGCCCGTGTTACCACCTCTGTTCGCAGACGCCTCGCAGCGGCTGCCTCTGTGGGTATCCGTCAACACCCTTCGCTTTAACGGGCGAACCCGGCACCTTATTACTCAACAGCATTTTCCGAAACGCGTTCCATTCGCTGTCTTTCCCAGGGCGGCTCTGGAGATGAAACCTCAAAAACGTATCTGCCCCTCGCACCAACCGGGAACTATCTGAAAGATAACTGCCGTTTTCTACTTGACTCCGTCATAGCCTTTACAATAATTATACAGACCTGTGGGAACTTGTCAAGGATTCTGACCCCCTTAACCTGCCGCTTGTCCAGCGGCGAACGCCTTGATGTTCACATCTATGAACGCCGGCTTCACCGTCGCCCTGATGATTTCCTCCCAAACGATCCCTGCCATCGTCTCCGGCTGCGCGGCGGTCAGGGCTTTGACGGCTGCGCCGAGCAGCACGATGTTCATGACACGCGCGTTGCCGACCTCGTCTGCGATGTCTGCGGCGCGGAGCACGCTGACATCGGCGCGGGCAGCCAGATCGCCGAGGATGCCTTCGGGATATTGTTCGGCGCCCGTCAGAATCGGCACGGATGGGATCTCATAGTCGTTGATGATCATCTTGCCGTCCGGTTTCAGATACTCGATCCAGCGCAGCGCTTCCATCTTTTCGAAGGCGACGATGACGTCCGCCTCGCCGCGCCCGATGATCGGCGAGTAGACCTTCGTGCCGTAACGGATCTGCGTGCTGACGCTGCCGCCGCGCTGCGACATGCCGTGAATCTCGGACATTTTGACGTCGTAGCCCGCACGGACAAACCCTTCGGAGAGGATCTGGCTTGCGAGGATGGTACCCTGACCGCCGACGCCGACGAGCAGAATGGCTGTGACTGAATCGGAATTCATGATTTTACTCCTTTATTGAGATCGCGCCGAACGAACAGACCTGTTTGCAGACCGTGCAGCCTGTGCACGTGAGCGCGTCGATCACGACCTGCTCGCCGCTTCTGATCGCGGGACAGCCGGTCTTTACGCACATTTTGCACTTTGTACATTTGTCTTGGTCGATCTCGCAGATCTTACGCGCGAGGTCGAATTCGCTTTTGTCCGCTGCGCTGAATTTCTTGAGCGCGCAGGGCCATCTCGTAATGATGACCGATGCGCCCTGCGCTGAAAACGCGGCGTCAAGGGCGGCGTTTGATGCAGCAAGGTCGAGCGGATTGATGATGCGGATATTCTCTTTTTTGATCCCCAGCGCGATGCAGAGTCCCGGGATGTCGACTTCAGGCGCCGGCGCACCCGACAGGGTGCGCCCGGTACCAGGGTTTTCCTGCTGACCGGTCATGGCGGTGATGCGATTGTCCATGATGACCGTCGTATTGTTGCCCGCGTTGTAAGCGACGTCCATCAGGCTCGTGACGCCCGAGTGAAAGAAGGTCGAATCTCCGATCACGCTCACAACCCTGGTATCCGCCCCGATCTCCGCGAAAGCCTTTGCGGCTCCATGCCCCGTACTGATCGACCCGCCCATGCAGAAACAGGAGTCGATGGCGGAGAGCGGCGGCGCCGAACCGAGCGTATAACACCCGATATCTCCCGTGATCATGACGTTTTTCCGCTTCGACAGCGCATAGAAGAAACCGCGGTGCGGACAACCCGCGCACAGAGACGGCGGACGCGGGATCGGTAAAATGTCCGACGCAAGCGTCTGTGGCTGTTTGCCGAACACCGACTGCCTGACGATATCCGTATTCAATTCATCCCATTCAGGGATTACTTCCTTGCCGATACATGCGATGCCGGCTTCCAGGAGCGCGGATTCCATGTACGGTTCCAGTTCTTCGATCACGTAGAGTTTGTCGACCTTCTCCGCAAATTCGCGCACGAGCGCGATCGGCATCGGATAGGTCATGCCGAGTTTCAGATACGATGCTCCGTCGCCGAATACATCGCGCGCGTATTGATAAGAGACGCCCGCGGTGAGCACACCGATGTGTTCACCGGCTTGCCCGCCGCCGGTTCCATCGTTTTCTGCATCACCGGTTCCGGATGCTGCCCACTCGATACGATTGACGCCGATTTCTACAGCCTCACCGTTGGCATATGCGAGCTCGTCGGCATAGCGCCCGATGAGGTTCTTACGCATGACGCGCGCGTTCTGCGGCGTCGCGACGTACTTTGCTATATTTTTCACATACGGAATGCTCGGAACGGGTTTGCGTTCTTCGAGTTCCACGAGGCTCTTGCTGTGACAGACGCGCGTCGTCATGCGCAGCAGCACGGGCGTATCGAAACGCTCGGACAGGTCAAGTCCCAGCTTCATGAACGCTTTTGCCTCGGCGCTATCGGAAGGTTCGAGCATCAGGAGCTTCGCAGCCTTTGCGTAGTTGCGGTTGTCCTGTTCGTTCTGCGAGCTGTGCAACCCCGGATCGTCTGCCGACACGAGCACCATGCCGCCCGTTACGCCCGTATAGGCAAAAGTGAACAGCGGATCGGCCGCGACGTTCACGCCGACGTGCTTCATCGCTGCCATCGACCGGACGCCCGCCATCGAGGCACCGATCGCGGCTTCGACGGCGACCTTCTCGTTCGGCGCCCATTCCGCGTACAGATCATCGCCGTACCCTGCGAGCGCCTCGAGGATCTCCGTGCTCGGCGTACCCGGATACGCCGATGCAAATACCAACCCCGCTTCCCATGCGCCGCGCGCGACCGCTTCGTTCCCCGTCAATAATTTTTTCTCACGCATACCCTACTCCATTCTGCTGTGTTCCTGTATTCTTACGCGCGGCTCTCCCGAATCAGCGCGATCTTATCCGTATATTTCTTTACCATCTCCACTTTTCCGTCAGCCTCATAGATCGAGATGAGCCGCTCCATCGTGACGGTATTCGATGCGTCTATTCCGAGCACCTGTTTATAGGCTTCGGTTGCATCGTCCACCCGATTCGTATTTTCGTATGCCTCTCCCAGATAATACCACAACGGCCACCAATCCTTATAGGCACTTTCCGAAAACGATTCGAGAATCGCGATGCCGTCAAGCCACCTGCCTGACAGCACGTGATTTGTCCCACGCTCGATCTCCATCGGCGTCCTGAGCTGACGCATGCGCTGCATGATCTCCCGTCGCGCTTCCTTATCCTTCGCAATCGACAGGAAGGTTTCCCAGACGAGATGCGCCTTCGTGTAAAGCCCCATGTTCAGGTACATAAATCCAAGGTGATACCACCCTTCCGCAAACTTCGGGTAAAGTTCTGTCAACAATTCCAGATAGTCGAGTGCCTCCGCCTTGAAACTTCCGATATAGGAAATGTCCGTACTGCTGTTGTACATCGCGCGGCAGATGCGCGCATACCCGTACATCGCATTCTCATCGTCCGGTTTTAAGACGAGCGCCGCTCTGTAATGAATACAGGCCTCGTCCCATGCTTCCCGTTCAGCGGCGATTTGTGCAACATTTACGAGCAGTTCGCCCGCTTTCTTTCCTACAAACTTCAATATAAACTCGACATACGCGTCGGTATGCTTGAACTTCGGATCGATGCCGATCACCCAGACCATGTTCTCACCGATAATCGCAACAGGAATTTCATTTCCCGAATTCATATCGGATAGATCCGCTTCCCGAAGCGGAACCGGCACACCGCGCAGAATTTCTCCTGTCTTTGCGGCTTTCAGGTATTCATCCGAGAATTCATCGAAGGAGAACTGTTCCAAGTGCTTCTTCAGAAACGAACCGACGCGATCTTTGCGCTCCCGCAGCACCCACTCTCCAGGCGGGCGATTCAACGCATTTTCACGTGTCTTTTCATCCCGCGCGCGCAGCATGGCATCCTGCTTTCTCGTTTCTTTTTCCCGGACCGGGATTTTTCTCGATGCGCGTCCCGCTGCTTCTTTTTTGGCGGTCATTTCAAATTTCCTCGCTGAATTTTATGTGCCTCGTTCTCTCTCTGTTCTGCGCTATAACATTCTCAGCCGCTCGTCTTTTAGACCGTACTTTCCGCCAAGTGCGTCTGTAAGCTGCCTAATCATGCGCGCCTTGTCGCCCGGGAGCGTACCCTTCAGCGACAGGTAATTCGACGCATGGTTGCTGCGGAACACGCAATCTTTCGTCACATTTGTGTTTTCAAGCAGGAGCAGCGTCTCTGCGACAACACCCTCCGGCGAGAGCAACTTAAATCTACCCGCACGAATCTCCTCATGGATCGGCGCAAGCGGCTCGACCATGAGCGTCAAAAGACCGACATAGGACGGTTGTGCCGCGCTGATCATCCTGCCTGTGGCTTCCGCATGTTCACGCCAATCTGCCTCATCCGCACCTGCAAGTCCTGAGATGAAAGTCGCCGAAGCGTCCACGCCGGAAGCTTCGATCGTCTTGATCGCTTCCGTGATCTCTGCCGCCGTCGCGCCTTTTTTGATCTGTTTTAGAATCCGATCGCTGCCCGATTCCGCGCCGATGTAAACGATGCCGAGCCCCGCGGTCTTCAACGCGGCAAGATCCGAAACGCCCTTACGCAACACATCCTGCGGCGATCCGTAGATGCCCACGCGCGCGCACTCGGGAAAAAGTGTCTGTATCTTTAGGAGGATCTCGAGGAGCTCTTCCTGTTTCAGCACAAGCGCATCGCCGTCCGCGAGAAAGATACGTCCCACATTTGAATAGTAACCGCGCGCCTCTTCAAGATCGGCGATCACTTCCGAAACCTTCCTGATGCGAAACTGCTTGTCCTTGAACATGCTGCAAAACGTACATTCATTATGCGCGCAACCGATCGTCGCCTGAACGATCAGACTATAAGCTTCGCTCGGTGGTCTGAATATATTTCCTTCATACTGCATTTGTCATTCCTCATTATGGATCCGGACATATCTTGCGGTCATTCAACGCTTGCGTGTGACCGCTTTTTTATAACCGCGCCGGTACCTACATTCGTTCCGGTGCTTCAATGCCCAGTAGCGCCAACCCATTTCCGACGGTCTGCTTCACAGCATACACGAGCGCAAGCTTTGCGATCTTCTCCGCCGCATCGTCAACCAAAATATATTCATCGTGATAGAAACGATTGAAAGTCTGCGCGATGTCTACAATCAGCCGCGTCACGACCGAGGGTTCATACTTTTCACCCGCATCCATGATTACGGCAGGGAACTTGTAGATCAACCTCGCAAGTTCATAAGCGCTGTCCGACCCCAGATAACTTCCATCGATCGCTGTGTCCGGATCGGCGGCACGTACCGCGTCCGCTTCCGCTTTTCGCAGCACGCTCGCCGCGCGTGCATGAACATACTGGACATAGGGACCGGTCTCACCCTCGAAGTTCAGCACTTTGTCCCAGCTGAACACATAATCTTTAATGCGGTTGTTCGCAAGTTCATTGAACACGACCGCGCCGATCCCGACCTGACGCGCCGTCTCGTCGATGTTGTCCGTGCTCACATTTTTTTCGACGATGATCTCCCGCGTCTGAGAGACCGCCCTGTTCAGAACGTCTTCAAGGAACACGACACGACCCTCTCGCGTTGACATGACACCGTCCTCCAAGCTCACAAGCCCGAACGGAACGTGAACGCAGCCGGAAGCCCAGTCGTAACCCATCAGTTCGACGACCTTGAACCATTGTTTGAAATGCAGATTCTGCTGCGATGCGACGACATAGATGTTCTTCTCAAAATCGTAGTGTTCCTTCCGGTAGATCGCCGCCGCAATGTCACGTGTGATGTACAGCGTCGAGCCATCCGATTTTCGGATCAGCGCCGGCGGCATATCCCACTGCGAGAGATCGACGACCTGAGCACCCTCTGACTCCAGAAGAAGTCCCTTTGCCTTCAGTTCGTCCGTCACACGATCCATCTTATCGGAATAAAAGCTCTCGCCCGCATAGGAGTCAAACTCGATCCCGAGCATTTTGTAAACGCGCCCGAACTCGCCGAGACTCTCTTCACGGAACCACTTCCACAGCGCCAGTTCCTCCTCGCCGCCGTTTTCAAGCTTCGCGAACACCTCGCGGGCTTCATCTTCAAGCGACGGATCCAGTGCCGCCTCTTCATGAAACTTCGTATAATAAGAAAGCAGCGACTGAATCGGCGCGCGTTCGACATCCGCCCGGTTGCCCCACCTTCTGTAGGCGACGATCATCTTACCGAACTGCGTCCCATAATCACCGAGATGGTTGATGCGCACCGTGTCGTAACCTAAAAACGAATAGATATGTTCGATCGCGTTACCGATCACGGTGCTCCGAATATGTCCGATATGAAAGGGCTTTGCGATATTCGGCGACGAAAACTCAACGATGACCTTGCGTCCGTTTCCGATCGTCCCCTTGCCGTAATCAACACTCTTCACGCGAACTTCATTGACGACAGCTTCTGAAAAGACGTCCCGGCGGAGGAAAAAATTCACATAAGCACTTTCTGCGACAACGCGACCGACGCAGTTTCCGCCGGATTTTGCAGCGCCGTCCGCAGCGCCTTCCGCCACATCCAAGATTCCCGCATCCGCAAGCGTCGCTGTAAGTTCAGCTGCAATCTGCTGCGGCGCTTTTCGCAGAGCTTTCGAGAGCCGGAAACAGGGAAACGCATAGTCTCCTTTTGAAGCCTCCGGCGGAATCTCGATCAGCGCAAAGACCTCCGACACGTCAAGACCGGCGTCCACAATCGCAGGAAGTCCGGCGATCAAAGCCGCAATTTCGTTTTTAAAATCTCTCATAATGTATCCTGTTCTCCTTATAATATACTTTCTCTATTTTAGCATATCAGGAGAACGCGGTGTTAAAAATTACACAAAGGAACGTCTCCGCGTGTAATAGGTGGTAAGGACTGACGTCGGCAACGCTATTCGTGACGGATGGCTTCCAACGACGAGATCTTCATGGCCCTGTTCGCCGGTGCGATGCCGGACAATAGACCGACTAAAGTCGCAAATCCGAGCGCCATCAGGATCAGCCAGAGCGGGATCACTGAAATCTTCATGCCCGGCATCATGCTGCTCAGCCCGCCGAGACCGAAAATGGACGCCATATCCACGTTCCCGTCTATGCCAAGAAAGCTCATGATGTGCGGCAGATAATTCAGGAGAATGCCCAAAAGCATACTGACGCCACAGCCAATAATCCCACCGAGCAGACCGATCGAACCGCTTTCCACAAGGAACAATGTCCGGATATTCGGAAGCTTACAGCCGAGCACCTTCATGACGCCGATCTCTTTCGTGCGCTCGTAGATGGCCATGGTCATCGTGTTCATAATATTCAGCGCCGCGACGAATAAGGATACCGCAGCAAGACCGCCCAGCATCATCTGCGTCTGCGCAACTTGCCCCTGCATCTGCTCGCGCAGTTGGCTCATGGAATCGATCTGATAGCCGACCGCCTTGATGGCTTTTTCCACTTCACTCATATGTTCCACATCGACGATCTTGAGATAGACGTTGTCGTATCCGCCCACTTCGATCGTACCGCCCGTCTGTCCGATAGAAGAAGCATACCTTCCACCGCTGCTGTTGCCGCTGAGTTTGTTGTATTCCTTCTGCAGTTTCTGTACATCCGCAATCGACATGATGATACCGCCGGTCACAGGCCAATTGTTGATGTCCGTCTGAATCACGCCCACGACAATCAGTTCATACTCAACATATTTTGGCTCGTTCGTCGTCTCATCCCAGCCGTACTGCATTTGATAAATCAGCTGCGTCTTCGTAATGTCGAAGAAGAAATCCTCCGGATTCAGCAGATTTCCGTCCTCGTCAAACCGCGGCATGTTTGTGATGCTCATCCCCGTCTCATCCCATTGGGCATATTTCTGATAATTCGGATGGGTCCAGTTCTTGCTCGAATCGTAGAAGTTAAACATCGCCTGCGCTTCAACCAACACGGGAATTTTGTTTCTTCCGAAGGACTGACCGCTGAGATAATCCCCCGTGAGCAGGGTATATCCCATGTTCGCAATCGATTCCACGTCCATTCCGAGCGGCGTCGAATAGCCGCGGTACTTCGCATTCCGCCCGGCACAGATTTCGCCGTAGAAATTCGGCTGTAAAATCGGTGTCGCCGCGACGACGCCGGGGAGCGCTTTGAACTGCTCCACCATCTTATCGTCGAGATCCGGCGTACCCTGTTCCGCGCCCCACTTGTACACGGTGATCTTCGTCAGATCTCCGTAACCGCGCAGCATCTCATCGGTCGCACGGTTTACGGCAATGCCGAGTGAAATCATCACAACGATGGCGCACACACCGACCACGACACCGATGATGGTGAGTGCCGTCCGTCCCTTCCGTCTGCGCAGATTGTTTGTGCTGAAAAGCAGCAGATCGATCAATTTCATGGATAAAGTTCCTCCTGAGGAACGAAATCTTCAGCATCCGCGGCAAGCTCCGCTTCAAGGGCGGCTGCCCTTTTCTTTTTCCGTTTTTTCAGGAGAATGAGCAGCGTCGTAACCGCAGCTGCAAGCACAACAAGAATGATCAGCGCCCAGCCCCACTTCGGAAATCCGGCTTGCACTTCGCCGGGATCTTCCGCAAGTCCCGGATCGAGAAATCCGTCGTCACCGCCCATACCGGTTTCTTCCACCGTGATCGAAAAGTCCCGCGTCAGCGTCTTGACCTCGCCGCGCGCATTTTCATAGGTGATGATCACGGCAGCCTGTATGATTCCCGCTTGATCTGCAAGCATTGTGCCGTCTGCGCTGCTCTTTGCACCGCCGGCAATCGTGCCGATGAACTGCTTCCCTTCCTCAGCAGAGAGACCGTCACCGACGATTTCCGCCTCCACATTGTAAACGGAGGATTTTCCTTTGTTGATCAGATCGACGGAAAAATAGCCACTCCCGTCGTCCGTACCCACCACGAGATATTCAGGCAGCGTGGCGTTTGAAATCTCAAACCGCTCCGGTTGTATGATCGGGACGGTGATGTCGGCACTGGCGCTTACGGCGCTGCCGTCCTTTGCGTTGATGCCGCTGATGTTGACCGTGATCGTATAACTGCCCTCTTCAATGGACGCGATCGGTAGCAGATCGAACTTGGCGGGAACCGTCTGTCCCGGCGCTACCGTGCCGATATAGGAGACGCTGGAACCGGTCGCAAAAGTGATGTCCTTGGGCAGAACCAGCGTAACGCTTGTGTTTTCTACATTATAGGTGCCGTTCGTAGCGAGGATATCCGCCTTCAGTTGAAAGGACTGGCCGGCGGTAACCTCGGAAAGACCGTAGGTAGCATTGCGAAGCACAAACCCTGTTCCGCGCATCGGCGGCTCGGGATTCGGCGCGGGCGCCACATATTCAGCACACTGATTGAGGGTGAGCGTATACGGGAAGAGCGGCGCGGTGGCACCCTCATATGAAATATCCGTCTGGAACGATTTTCCCTGTCCGTTATATCTCACTTCAAATGTAAGATTGTATGAAAGGGTGGAAGGCGTACCGCCGCTCGGCGTTACAGCCTGATGAATCGGCTCCGATATCTTTGTGAAAGACGCCGAATTGACGCGCGCTGTGACATGCGTTGCTGTTTGCGCCTCCGCACGGTTGTCCGTCACCGCGAGGGTGATCGTCAGCTCATTTCCGGTTTCGATCCGCTCCGGAACCGTATTCGTCCCTTTGTAATATACCGTGTAGCCTGTAATCTCTATTTCCGAAGCCGCATACACCGCACTGCCGCCGGGCAATCCCGATCCCGGCACGATCGCATATGCAAGCAATAGCACCGCCGCGACAAAACCCGAAAGAACGCCTCTTGTCAGTTTCTTCTTCATGAATTCTCTCCCTCCATTGGTTGTCCCGTAAATAAGGCGGCACGGCGCGCATCCCTTATGACAGGATCCTGCATTTCGTTTTTGATGATTTTTCCGTCGCGAAGCGTGACGATTCGGTCGCCGCACACGGCGAGTTCCGGTTCATGTGTAACCATCACAAATGTAATATGATTGCGGTGCACGCTTTCGATCATCGTCCTCAGGACGATGCCCGTCGTGCGCGTATCCAGATTTCCGGTCGGTTCGTCCGCGAAGATGACCTTGGGTTTTGTCACAAATGCCCGGGCGATGCCGACA
The DNA here is from genome assembly GCA_031260885.1 of Eubacteriales Family XIII. Incertae Sedis bacterium. Lineage (GTDB taxonomy): Bacteria > Bacillota > Clostridia > Peptostreptococcales > Anaerovoracaceae > JAISKP01. The sequence continues at coordinate 1,002 of JAISKP010000064.1, read as the reverse complement.
CGCTGTTGTTGACCGCCGCTCATCTCCGTGGGTTTATGCCTAGAACGGTTTCCGATGCCCATACGGACAAGTTCCTGCCTTGCGAGTGCGTTCCGGCGGGCTCTGCTCATGCCTTTAAACATAAGCGGAAGCGCCACATTTTCCTCCGCAGTCAGCTGCGATAGCAGATTGTAACTCTGAAAGATGAAACCGAGATGCTTTTGACGAAAGTCCGCCAGTTCATGCTCGTTCATCGCTGAGATTTCCTGTCCGTGAATCCGAACTGAACCGTTTGTAGGCTTTTCCAGTCCCGCCATCATGTTCAGCAGCGTGGATTTCCCGCTGCCGGATGCCCCGATGACACAGCAAATCTCACCCGCCGCAATGTCGAGATCAAATCCCGCCAACGCAACGACTTTTTCCTTCCCAACGCGATAAACCTTGCGCAACCCCTCAATATGAATCATTGATGGCATCGGATGCCTTCCCCTCCAAGTATATATTGAAAATATATATATAATATTGTTGTTTCTATTTTTATGATCGTATCAGTTTCACCTTAATTGTATATTAAATAGTATATCATACCGCGAAGCAATGTGATACCTTCGTTGTTGCGACGGACGATCGCCGGCAGTACTGCTTATTTGGTTCCGTATATCCGGTCTCCCGCATCGCCCAATCCCGGCAGGATATACGCATGGGCATTCAGACAGCGGTCCTTTGCCGCGATGTAAATATCGATATCCGGGTGTGCCTTCGTCATCGCGTCAATGCCTTCGGGTGCCGCCACAATACAGACAAAGCTGATGTTCTTGCAGCCGCGGTCCTTCAAAAACTGTACCGCCGCCACGCCGGAACCGCCTGTCGCCAGCATCGGATCGATCACGGCTACATGACGTTTCTCGATATCTTCCGGGAATTTCGCATAATACTCCACAGGCATATGGGTTTCAGGATCTCTGTAGAGACCGATAAAGCCCACCTTCGCGTTCGGCACGAGATTCAAGAATCCATCGAGCA
>JAISKP010000194.1 GCA_031260885.1 Eubacteriales Family XIII. Incertae Sedis bacterium | reverse complement strand
GGTTTTTCTGGGCGAGGAATATGCCGAGTTCCAGACCGACAAGCCCGCCGCCCATGATCACCACATTCCGCCCTGCTTTATCCGGATCCAGATAAATCTCTTCAGCCGCAAACACCTTTGTACCGTCGATACCTTTGACGGGCGGTACGACCTGACGAGAACCGAGCGCGGCGATAATCACATCCGGCGCCAGCGCTTCCGCGTATTCCGGCGTCACATTTATACCCAACCGCACATCGACAGAACTTCGGGAAAGGCAGCGTTTTTGCCGTTCGATATAGATGTCGAGTTTTTTCTTGAAGTCCACATCCTTTTCACAAAGCAGGACGCCTCCGAGCGCTTCGGTCTTCTCACAGAGGATCACTTCGTGACCCCGCTCCGATGCGGTGAGCGCTGCCTGCATACCGGCGATGCCACCGCCGACCACGAGCACTTTTTTTTGATAACGCGGCGGATTTTCATTCAGACTGTCCCGCTCGTGACCGATCAGGGGATTTGTTGCACAGTAGAAGATCCCCTTGGTTGCGCTGGTTGAAAAGCAGGTATAGCAACGCAGGCACTGGTTGATCTCGTCCTCATGACCGGTACGTGCCTTTAGCGGCAGATTCGGATCCGCCAAAGTCTGCCTTCCGAGGGCGAGAATGTCCGCTTTCCCCGCGGCGAGGACTTCTTCCATCATGTCCGGATCCGTCAGCGCGCCGACCGTTGCCACCGGCGTAGAGACCTGTTTTTTTACCTGTTCGGCATATTTTACATTGACGCCGTCCGGATCAAACATCGCGGGATGCGACAGGAAATACGAGTCCGGTATCTCATGGTGACCGGCGGATATGTGGAGGATATCGACTTTTTGATCCATCATTTTCGCCATCTCAACGGCCTCGTCGATTTGGATGCCGCCCTCCATGCCCTCGGTGCCGCTGATCCGTATCTCAATCGGCACGGCAGCGCCGACACGCGCCCGAACCGCTTCAATCACGGCAAGCGGAAAACGCATTCTGTTTTCAAGGGATCCGCCCCATCGATCCTTGCGCTTGTTATCATACGGAGACATGAACTGTCCGATCAGCCATCCGTGTCCGCCGTGCAGTGTGATCATGCCAAAGCCGCATTGTATGACAAAAGTCGCAGCATCCGCATAGCACTTGATCAGGCGTTCGATCCAAGCTTCATCCATGGCTCTGATTTCGATCCCGTCAGGTCTCATCTCTTCTACAAGTCCGTAGACAAATCCTTCTCTGGCCGCCATAACGTTTGAATTCTTACCTGCGTGATTGAGCTCAGCAGCTGCGACGACGCTGTGTCGCGAGATCGCACTTGCCGTGCGCGTCAGGCTGACACGCGCCTTGACATCGTCGGCGTTCAACTGAAACGGATGGCTGTGTCCCGCCCTTGCGTCGATCATCACATCACCGACGCAAACCGAAGCGAAACCACCCAGCGCCTTCGTTTCGTAAAAAGCCGTAGCGTTATCATCCAAAAATCCTTCATAGGTCAGCCTGTAGGTGTCCTGCGGGGACGAAAACAGCCTGTTCTGGAAAATGGTATTCCCCAGTTTGATCGGCTCGAATAATCTTTTATATTTTAATGTGCTCATATTCTATTCCTTTATTTGATGATCGGATCCATTCATGTTTACTTCGAAAATTATGACGCTACATGCCCATCAGGTGCGGTATATACAGCGCTATTTCCGGAATCAGAATTAACATCACGATGTGTATAATGTCCGAAATGATAAACGGGAATATGCCTTTGTACATCTCCGGCATCGCGACATTCACCGTCTTCGCCACGGTGAACAGATTCAAACCGAACGGCGGTGTGATCATGCTTGTTTCCATCATACGAACCATGATGACCCCGTACCAAATCGGATCAAACCCCATGTTTGTGACGATCGGGAACATGATCGGAAGCGTCAGCAAGAGGACCGCCATCGAGTCGAGGAAACATCCGGTAACGGTATATACTGCGATGATCAAAAGAATGATGACAACGGGCGGTACATTGTTGTTTGTTTGATAATTCACAATCGTCGCACTCAGATAACCCGGCAAGCCGCTGAGCGACATGAACCGCATGAAGCAGTACGCGCCCAAAAAGATAAAGTAAACCATGCAACTTGTCAGCAGCGCATCTTTGACCGCCGAGATGAAATTCTTCAAATTCAGTTTTTTGATGACGATTCCGACGATCACGGTGAGCAGCGCGCAAACCGCGCCGGCTTCCGTCGGCGTAAACAATCCCGTATACAGTCCTCCGAAAAGCAGAATAAAGATAATCACAACCGGGAGTACCGGCTTAATGGTTGCCAGCTTTTCTTTCATCGGCACCGTGATCGTACTCGGCGCGATGTTTTTAGATACTCTCGTAAAGATCGCAATCGTGATCAGATAGAAGATGAGCTGCGTAATACCGGGGATAATTCCGGCCATGAACAGCGTACCGATCGATGTTTCGGTAATGAGTCCATACATGATGAAGGTAATGCTGGGTGGGATCATGATCCCGATCGTACCGCCGGCAACGATGGTAGAGGCAGAAAGCTTATCCTGATAACCATGTGCCTTCATCTCTGGATATGCGACTTTTCCCATTGTTGCCGCAGTTGCCGTGCTGTCGCCGCAAACCGCGGCGAACAGTCCGCAAGCGACGACGGTCGCCATCGCAAGCCCGCCTTTCACCTTCCCTAAAATCGCACGCGCAAAGTTGTAAAGCGCACCGCCCATCCCTGTGATTGAAAGTACGGTTCCCATCAGAATAAACAATGGGATACAAGAAAGGGTATAACTCGAAATCTGGCTGTAGGCCACCGCACTCAGCAAATTTAGGGTTTTCCCCCAGCCGACCATCAGCACGGAGCCGAACAACCCTACGAACATCATCGTGATCCCGACGCGCATTCTCGTAAAAATCAATAAGAGGCATACGATCGCACCGATCACACCAATTGTAAGATTTGACATCTACAGAACCTCCACTGTTTCTTTCGGGATTTCGAGATCCTTGCGGCTTGCACGCTGCTCCCGGATTTTATTGATGCGCATACAGACAATCCCGATATCGAGATTGATGAATCCAAATACAATAAAATACTTGACCGGAGCCAGCGGGATGTGCAGCATCTGCGTCTGCTGGTGCATCGCCTGAGCGCCCTGTGCCTGTATAAATGCAGCATAGATAAAAATTGTTATAATGATGACTGAAATGACGTCCGTCACCAAATCCATGACGGGCCACCTTTTGATCACATCCACCTTGACATGTTCATCTTTCAGTGCGTTATAAGCGAAACCAAAGTACACGATTAGACAGGCAAGTATCTGTACGAGTTCTATAGTCCCCAGAATCGGCGAATGAAAAGCGGCACGCATGAACACGTCCGCTGAAATCAGCAACATCAGCACGACGATAAAAATACCGCCGAGCGTATTGAGAAAACTGATGTATTTCTCAATACCTTTCATGATCTTATCCAAAACACATTCCTTCCGAAACGATTCATGCGTTTCATAACTCAAGAATACCTTCCGGGAAAGCATCCCCTCCCCGGAAGGTATAGAACCGACTGTCTATGAAATCCTAAAGGTTTCCGTTCTCGTCCGGAACACCTCCGGGCCAGTCATCCGGAAGACCGCTTGCCGAAGCGGCGTCGATTGTCCCATAGAGCCAGTCATACGCTGCCTGCGCCGGATATCCTGCGGCTTCACATGTTTTAATCCAAGCTGCATTGGCGGCCTTTGCAGGGCTGAGCCAAGGTGCGGCTTTCTCTTCTGTATCGAGATAGTGAATTTTCTGACCATCCAGCTGAGACTGTTCCCAACCAAACACCTGTGACTGCCAGTCAATCGCGATCCACCAGCGTTGGGCTTCCGCGAATGCCTGTGTCAGGATCTGCTGATCTTCTTCTGTGAGGCTGTTCCACTTATCGAGGTTGATCATATAAGACATTGCAGGCTGGAAAAGTCCGCCGCCGTCATAGGGATGATCGCCGGCATCAGGACCGATGAAAACATGCGTTTTCGTCACTTCGGAAAGCTTGAATCCGTCGAGCGTCGCCCATAAGCAATAGATTCCGGAAAGCGTTCCCTTTTGAAGGTCAAGATAATAGTCCGCGGGCGGAACGACCGTAGCCGATGCGCCAAGATCTGTGACGTAGGATGCCACTTCACTGGCCACGTTTACCATCTGTCCCTTGATCACGCTCGGATCGCTTTTGTCGGAGTCAAATGCAAGATGCAGATTGTAGCCGCCGAGACTTGAAAGCCCGATGCAGTGAATGTTTTTGGTAGCCAACTCATCCTGAAGTTCAGGAAATTCAATCAATGCCTCATTGTAGATATCCGTCATCGTCGTGCGATCCGGAAGGATCTTTTCTGCAGGCAGGGTGAACAGGTTCATGAACTGAAAATACGGTGAGATATTGCCCATGTCGTTGGCGGAAATATCGATGGTACCGTCCGCTGTCGCCTGGATCTGATCTTCATAGGCGATCAGGGTGCCGTTAAAAAAGGTCTCAAACTGTAAGCGACCGCCTGACAATTCGGTCGCCCGATCGCAGGCATACTGGACGGCACGTCCGGGCGGGATGCTGTCCGGTGCAAAGTAGTTCACGGTAAAGGTGATTACCTCTCCATCGGCAGGCGGTGTGGCCGTTCCGCTACCCGCAGCAGTACCGCTATTGCCGCTTCCGCTTCCGCCACAGCCGGTCAGTACTACCGCAAATACCATGACCGAGATCATAAATAGTGATAAAATTCTCTTTTTCATCTTCAAACGCCTCCTCGTCTCCTCAAGAAAGTAATTATTTACCTGAATCATAAAACAATAGTGCGTTAAATGTATAACGCATTGTTGTGATCGCAATTATAGAAAAAAACTCTTAATCGGAAACCTCTAAAAACAGCAGTCAGGCATACATTTCTTCAATCATTTCTTTGAATAGCGCCAGCGCAGGATCATCATTTCCTTCCAGCCAAGCGACATTCACATCGATATTGACCTGAGGACCGTCCACCTCGATCAGATGGAGTTTGTTGAGGGCGTCATTCTCGATGTCTCTCGGGCAGACCGTAATCCCGAACCCCAGGCTGACCATCAAATATACTTCGCTGAATGAGAGCGGTTGATTGATGATATTCGGCGTAAATCCCATTTTGTTGTATTGCGAGATCGTTTTTTCGAATGCACCGTACGTATTGTTATAGTTGAGAATGATGAACTCCTCGTCATTCAGCACTTCCGGACGCAGTTTTTTCATCCCGGCATAAGGATGATTGTCGCCGACAGCGATATAAAGCGGACTCGAAGCCACCGTTCTGTATTCAAGACCTTCCAGATCGGAGTAAAGGTGCAGCGGGATGAAGCACACATTCAGTCGTCCGGTTTTCAGCGCCCTTATTAAGTTGTGCAGGTTGTCCTGATAGAAGTTGATGAAAATATTCGGGAAACGGTCCCGAAACTTTTTCATGATTTCCGACAGGCAAGTAAATTCAAGATCTCCCCACCATCCGACTGCAAGCTTTCCCGTCACATCTGAAACAGCGTGTCTGGCACGCCGGATTGCATCATCGTACTGCGCGACCAGTTGCTTTGCTTCCTTCACGAAGATATCGCCTGCAGGCGTGAGTTTCACAGATCGGTTGTTTCGATCGAACAACCTTACGCCCATTTGATTTTCCATCACGGAGATCTGCTGACTGAGTGTCGTCTGCGCAATATGCAACTCTTCAGATGCACGCGTAAAGTTCAGGTGTTTGCCGAGCGTGATGATGTAGTTGAGCTGCCGAATGTCCATTTCAGATCAATCCTTCCGAATAATCGTTCATTCTTGGTCACGTGGGGAGGTGCACTTCCGAATGCGAAGTCTAATACGGATACCAACCGCCGTCGACCACAAGGGACGAACCCGTGACATATCCCGACTCGTCCGATGCGAGATAGACGGCCGCATAAGCTTGTTCCTCGGTTGTGGAATGTCTTCCCATCGGCACCAAACGCGCGATCACATCGTTGTCAGGCTGATCCGCGGTCATCTCCGTCATGGTGGCACCGGGAAGAAGACAGTTGATCCGAATCCCCTTCTTGACATATTCGAGCGCAACGACCTTCGACATATGTGTCAGCCCCGCCTTGATAAACGAATACAGGGCAAAATCCGCATTCGGCATCACCGCGACATTCGAAGTTACATTCAAAATCACGCCTGCGCCCTGTTTTTCCATCTGCGGCAGGACTTTTTGCATCGTGAAGAAATAGGCTCTGGCGTCGAGCTTTAAAAGATGATCCCAGTCCGCCTCCGTCGTTTCAATAAAAGGCTTGTGCAAAAAAGTGCCGGCATTGTTCACCAAAATATCGATGCGCCCATATTGCTCGATTGCAAATGCGATCATGTGGTCGACATCCGCGTCAACCGTCATGTCCGTTTGGACAAACGCGGCGCTGCCACCGGCAGTCCGTATTTCATCCCGAACGCGTTCTCCTTTTTCGATGCGCCTTCCGACGATCACCACGCTTGCACCTTCTTTTGCAAACATACGTGCAATGCCCTCACCGATTCCCGAGGTGCTTCCCGTAACGATCGCAACCTTTCCTTCGAGCCTGTTTCCCATAATGTCATCCGTCTCCTTCACAATCAACTTTCCGAGGGTAACCGATCAAATCGTCATGTTTGTGTATGCCCCTTAGTATATGCACTCCGATTTTGACTGTCAAACAGAACCCGTTTTCCAAAAATTTCCTTTGACTTTTTAAGATATAAGAAATTATAATAACGTATTCAAAGTAATAATTTCTTTCATCGCTTGAACATGAAAATGTCGTGTCGATTTTGAAGGACTGTTTAGAGGGGCTGCCGTTGTATAGCATTTGGGAAAGCAAGAATCCGATCATGTTTGGCACCGGCTCAAGCCTGGAAACCGGCAGAAAATTAGGCGGCTTTGGCTGTAAAAAGATTCTCTGTATCTACGGTAAAAATATCAAAAGTTCCGGTCTTGCGGATCCCATTCTGAAAAGCATCAGCGATGCAGGCATCGAAATCGTCCCCTATCATGAAGTTATTCCGGATCCGCCGGATTAAACGGTAGAAGCCGCTGCAAAATTAGGACTCGAAGA
>JAISKP010000170.1 GCA_031260885.1 Eubacteriales Family XIII. Incertae Sedis bacterium | reverse complement strand
CAATAATGAGCACTCTATAAATCGGAGATGGTGAGTCCTGTACGGATGTGCAGAGGTAGACAGTGAATGACCTTGACAGGACAAATGAGTTTATCCATATTACAGTGTTACAAGAACGGCAAATGCAGCATTCGTAAGCTTTAAAAGGGTGAGTTTCGATTATACATGACGTCTCTCTGATATTTACTTACACACAATGAGTTACGGATATGAGCGACATGGCAGGGGGATAGCAGGTGATTGGGTAACGCTTTCGATGGTGCACACTTAATATACAATGTTATTATTATACTGGTGATATGACAAAGGCGCGATCATAAATCTGCGGCGCGACGTCGTCACCGTGAAGGGCGGAGGCACTTCGAAACGCGAGATTGTAGAACATAGCGGCGGCGTCGTGATCGTCGGAATTACGGATGAGGGCAAGATCCCGCTTGTCCGACAATACAGAAAAGCGGCGGAAAAAGCCGTGCTTGAAATTCCGGCAGGTAAGCTGGAACCGGGCGAAGATCCTCGGGAAGCCGCGCTTCGCGAAATGAAAGAAGAGACTGGATATACGGCGGGAAATATCCGAAAACTGACGGCGGGCTATTCGTCCATCGGCTATTCTACCGAGATTCTTCATATTTATCTCGCGACCGAGCTCTCACCGGGAGAGACGGATTTTGACGAACATGAGGCGATCGACCTCTTTGAATTTACGCCGGACGAACTGTATGCGATGACGATGTCCGGCGAAATCGAAGATCTCAAGACGATTGCAGCCATACTTCTGGCGTATCAGGAAGTCCGCAGCTGCGGTTGAGAATGCCCGAATATTTTCAGAAAAAGCCGCCGCGCACAGAGGATTAAATGACCGGTATAGATACCTACAACAGCGATCATATCGCCCACAGAAGCTTCGACAGCAGCAGACCGACCGGAAGCAAGAATCCGAACGGCGGTAAAAAAAAGAAGCCCGGGAAGTCACGTCCGCCGCTTAGAACCGTTCTGTTGCGCGGCATCGTCTGCTTTGTGATCCTTGCGATGAGCGTGACCGTCATCACCACCGGTACCAAAGAAAAACCGATCGTACAGGCGCCGCTCCGAGGAGAGGCTCCTGCCGGTTACGATGAGTATTCTTCCGCAGTTGATCCGGATTTCTGCAAAGCAATCGCTGAAAATCTTTCGGTAATCGGGGATGATCCCATCACGGGCGGGCGTTCGGCCGGCAGCCCTGCCGAACTTGAAGCGGCACAGTTCATTGCACAGACCATGAAGGACATCGGACTTGAAAATGTGACGATGGACAAGGTGAACTGCGACGGATGGACCTTTAAAGGCGCGAGTCTGGAGTATATCAATGCAGCGGGAGAGGTGAGCAAGGCGATTCTCGGCGGTTATCAGACGACGATCGTTGCCGATCGGGAAAATCTGCCGATCGTTTGGCTTGGCAAGGGAACGGCGATCGATTACGAAGGCATTGACGTGAAGGGCAAACTCATCCTGATCGAATACGACTCGGATAACGATTGGTGGATCAACCTGCCGGCATATCAGGCGATGCTGCATGGGGCGAAGGCCGTCGTCGCTGTGCGGATCATGGAACAGGAAATTGAAGACCGGATCTCAAGCAATGACATTCGGGGTCCGGCAAATGCGCCCGCACTCGCGATCAGCAGGGAAGATGCGGAGCGCATCAAAGAAGCGATTGACGTGTCGGGATATGAGGCCGGCGGCGTTCGGCAGATCAACGTCAGGCTTACGGCAGACAGTCAGGTCATACCCGGTGTCAAAACGAACAATGTCTGGGGTGAGATCCCCGGAACGACTGACGAGGTAATCTATTTCGCAGCGCATTACGACGGATATTACCACGCGTTTTTCGATAATGCGATCGGCGTCGGTTTGATGATTGACATGGCGAAAGCGTTCATCCAGAGCGGTTATAAGCCTCATAAAACGCTGCGGTTCATTGCAACGGGCGCTGAGGAATGGGGTCGGATCAGCTCGAATTCGGATCAGATGACCGCCGCCTTTGAACAGTTTACAAATGTAAGACCGGACTGGGCGGACACCGCCTTTGTGCTTGTCAATGTTGCGGGAGCCTTCCCGCTGGATGTCATGAAGAGTTTCGACGTAAGTGTTCCCTATGAGATAAAGGACTTCATTGAAGAGCGCATCACTTCTTTCGGCGACCGAGCGCAGATCAGCGTTACGGTGGGCGGTGAGCTTCCCAAAACAACCCGGGAGGATTTAATTTATAATTTCTTTGGCATTCCGACGATCGCAAACGAAGGCGGCGAAGGTGATAAACAGTTCTTTGCCGGGCTTCGTCACAGCAGTGCGGATACGATTGAAAACGGTGGCTTCAGCGAAGAGGGCGCAGCGACAATCGAAAATTTTTACGGATATTCCGTGATCATGTTGGATCAACTTCCGCTGAAACCGCTTGGGTTTGCGCCGCGGTTTGCCGCCCTGAGCAGCAGCTATGAAGAAAACAATCCCAACCCGGGTCTGGTGGAATCGCATCTGCGTGCAAATATCGCAAGGCTCATGCCGATCGCCGAGCAGGCGGATGAGCTTATTTCCAATTTCAACCGGGATTTTGCGATCGCAGTTTCCACACAGGACACGGCGCTCAGCGAGTCGATGATGACGGATGCAAAAACGCTCAATGAAAAAATCTATGAGGCATACAGACTCATACAGGACGAACTTCTAAAGATCAGCCCGACGCTCGATAGCGGATTTGCAAACATATGGGTGCAGTCCAATATCACGCATTTGAATAATGCGATTCAGTTGCTTGAGGATGGCGATGCGGCGGCGGCAGTGTATACGGAACTGGCAGAGATTGACGCTGTGAAAGCTTCCATTTATTTCGATAAAGAAACCTGTGACTACTTTGTCGTGCAGACACTCGAGGGTGCGAAGGGTTCCTGGGCAGAGGGACGTACCGAAGGAACGCCGTGCTACGCGGACGACGTTGTGCGGAGCCTGCTCGAAAAGATGGCGGCGGGCGATACGAATTACATGCAGGAGATTGACGCAATTCGCGCACTCAGTTCCGTGCAGCAAAACCTGCTGAGCAGCATCTATTCCGATCAGGGTGCAAGCTGCTATCGGATCACGGATGCGATCTATGCGATTCTCGATGCGAAAACGCTGCTTGACAGCCAAAAGGAAGAACAGCAATCGCTTACGGGCGGCAACTAAACGCATCGGAGGCGCGAACCATGAAGATCTTGATCATGAGAATAGCGGTGTGCATCTTGCGTATTGTGTACGTGCCGTTCAAAGCAGCCCGAATCAGAAACAAAATAACGATCATTTCAGGTCAATCCGGGCAGCCGACCGCAGACACAAGCATGCTCGCTGAAGCGCTGCAGCGGAGCGGGACAGATCTTGAAATTAAATTGCTGGCGGCGCGGATGGGACGGTCGGCGGGGGGCGCAGTCGTGTTCACGGGGAGCATGCTCGCGCAGATGTATCACATTGCGACATCGCGCGTCGTCGTCGTCGAGCGGTCAAACATCGCCGTCAATGTCCTGAATCATAAGAAAAAAACGACAATCGTTCAGATCTGGCACGCACCGGACGCGATCAAGAAAGCCGGTTGGCAGGTCACGGATCAACCCGGCGGACTTGACAGCCGCGTCGCGAAAGTCATGTGTGTGCATCGGAATTACAACTACATCCTGTGTCCTGCGCATGCTGTTTCGGGCGCGATTCTTGAGACGTTCGGCGCCGACCGAAACGGCTATGATGAATCAAATCTCGTCTATCTCGGACTGCCGCGCATTGACCTCATCACGGCGGCGGCGCATCCGGCGGAAGATCCGGGCGCGGAGATTCGTACACGGATTCTTTGTCAGTATCCGGTATTGGCGGGGGGCGGCATAGACGACGCGCCTTCTGCGAAAGCGGGCATTGCCGGCGGGGAAGAAAAACGGATTACAATCATGTATGCGCCGACCTTCAGGGACGGTAGACCGACAGAGATTGCGCCCCTGCTCGGTTGCGTGGATTTTGAGAAGTTCAATTTCGTGTTGAAACTGCATCCGCTGGACGGAACCGAGATCGCCCGGGACGGTGAAACAAGCCGGGACGCTTCTCAGAGCCGTTTCGGGGTGCCTCAGTTCATTGTTGATCGAACATTCAGCGTGAACGAGTGGTTTTCTGTCTGCGATATCGTCATCACGGACTATTCCGGTCTGGATATTGAAGCGGCGGTCGCCGGGATTTCGACCTATTTCTATCTATATGATCTTGAGCAGTATGAAGCGGATCGTGGTCTCAATGTAGATCTGAGACGGGAGAGGATCGCGGAATATGTTTTTGAAAATGCGGAAAAACTGATGACGCGCATTGAAGCGCAGGCTGCGGGGATTACACCGTATGATCTGAGCCTGCTTTCAGCATTTCGCGGTAAATATGCGGAATTCCCGGATTCAGGCAATGCGGCGCGCCTTGCGACCTTTCTCAAGTCTTTTACGGAAAAATAAACCCTGCAATATTTGAAGAGCCATTTATGATATAATGTTCCTCATGAAAAAGGTGATCACATACGGTACATTTGATCTGTTCCATATCGGCCACAGGAACATTCTTGAACGTGCGAAGGCGCTTGGCGACCATCTGATTGTTGCAGTCACGAGTGAGAATTTTGACCTTGAGAGAGGGAAGCTCAACGTGCAGGACAGTCTGCTTAAGCGGATTGAGAACGTGCGACAGTCCGGACTCGCCGACGAGATTATCGTCGAGGAATATCTGGGGCAGAAGGTCAATGATATTCTGAAATACGGCGTGGACGTATTTGTCATCGGTTCCGACTGGACGGGGCAGTTCGATTATCTGAAAAAATACTGCGAGGTCGTCTACCTCGAACGCACGAAGGACATCTCCAGCACGCAGCTTCGCAATGAGGGTCACATTTTCAGGATCGGCATCATCACGGACAGGAAGGATGATGCGGCAATCGTATCGGAATCAAAATTCGTCAGCGGTCTCGATACGGTAGGCGTATATACGACGGACGGCGCAGGGGCGATCGAACCGTCGGGACAGATCAAAACCGTCCCGGGCGGTTCCGATTTTGCTGAGAAATATGAGCTGAGCAAGATCTATGAGTCGCCTGTAGCACTGATCGAGGATACGGAGATCGTCTTTGTCCATACGGCGATCCCGGACAGGTATTTATATGCAAAACAGGTTCTGCAGCACGGTCGCCATCTGATTCTGGATTTTCCGGTGGCGAACAGAAGTCAGATGGCGGATCTGTATGAAATTGCATCCGCCGGGGGTCTGTCGATTCGCGTGCGGGTGCCGCTTGCCTATCTGCGGACGTTTCATCAACTCGTCTGGCTGCTGCACAGCGGCGTGATCGGCGACGTTCAGCGGATCGCGTACAGCGTACCGGATGCCGATAACGCAGCGGATGGCGCAGCAATCATCCTGTTCGCTGCAAACCGGCTGTCGGGCGGCGCAAAGATCGAACCGGTCGAGTCCGATAAAGAAGGTATGACGATCACCGGCACCGCCGGGCGCATCGTGATCCCGGGGAAATGGCAGAGCATGTCCTATTTTCGGGTTGAGTCCGCAGACATGGATGCACCGAAGCACTACAGCTTCAATATCGAGGGATCGGGCTTTCGCTATCTTCTGAGTGTGATGCTTTCTGCGATCAAGGAGAATCGCCCGGAATCGGGTATGTTCACGCCGGATGAGGCATTAACGGTCATCGAAAAACTGGAAAAGGCAGGAATGTTATCATGAAATTTAAACCGCATCTCGACGCACTTTACCGAGTCAATCCACCGCAGGGCCGGGACGATTATCTCCGGCTGGATATGAACGAAAATCCGGAAGGTCTGCCTGAAGCGTTCGTGCGGAACGTTCTGGACGGATTTTCATCCGGCAATCTTGCGCGTTATCCGGAAAAGGTCGCGCTGACGATAGAACTTTCGGATTATCTCGGCGTGGATCCGAAGAGCATCCTCTTCGGCAACGGTTCGGACGATCTGATCAAGTCGGTCTACGAAGTCTTCGGTGCGCCGGGCACAAACGTCGTCTCCGTCTATCCGACGTTTGAGATGTATGCCGTGTTCGCGAAGATGTACGATATGGAACATAAGATGCTGCACTACGACAGCAGTACGTGGTCCGTCCGTGCGGATGATCTGATCGATCTGATCGATGACCGTACCGCCATCGTCTCGGTGCTCAATCCGAACAATCCGATCGGAACGGTATTTACAGAAGATGAAGTCCGCAGGATCATCCGTCGCGCGGACGAGATCGGCGCCGTTGTGGTCATCGATGAGGCCTATCATTATTTTTTCGACAAAACCTTTTTAAACCTTGTAGCGGAATACGAAAATGTGATTTTGCTCCGAACCTTTTCAAAACTCTGCTCGATTGCGGGACTCCGGATCGGATTCGCGGTTGCAGCGCCTGAGGTCGCAGCGTACATGGGCAAGGTGAAAACCTCCTATGATGTGAACAACATCGCAATCGAATTTGCACGTGCAATTATTCGCGACAAAGCGTTGATCGAAGCGCTCACATCACGCGAGCGGGCAGGCAGGGCATACATCGTCCAAAAGCTCGAGGCGTCCGGTCACGATTATTTTGCACAAAACGGAAATTATGTCTTCATTAAATGTCCGGAAGGTGTGAGCCCCGCCGAAGTTTCGGAGCGGATGAAAGAAAAGGGCATCCTCATAAAAACCTATTCCCATCCGATTTTCGAAGGATATTTTCGCATTACGACGGGCAGCAAAGCCGTTATGGAGAAGTTCTGGAATCTTTATGAACAGCAATTCGCCTAATGTCAGCATCATCGTGCCGGTCTACAACGCAGAAGGCAGCCTACGCCGGTGTGTCGACAGTTTGCTTGCACAAACGCTGAACGGGATTGAAATTGTGATCGTCGATGACGGAAGCAGTGACGGAAGCATCGCGATCATCGATGAATATGCGGCGCGTTTTCCGCAGTCCATCGTCGCGATTCACCGGGATAACTGCGGTGTTTCGGCGGCCCGGAACGCCGGACTCAGAGCCGCGGGCGGGCGTTACATCGGATTTACGGATAGCGATGACTATGCGGAGCCGGCGATGTTTGAGAAACTCTATCATGCAATAACGGGGAACGTGTTTCCGGAACAAGAGACAAATGAGGATGGTTCGGAGACAAAAACGGACGGTTCACGTGTCTCCCCTTTTGTCTCCGAAAGAAGCGCGGAACGCGCAGCGGAACCGGAGACGCTCAAGCATCCGGAAGCCGACATTGCAATCTGCCGCAGGATCAGCACGTTGGAAAAAGGCACGAAGGAAATAGGATTTACGGATGGGTTGTCAGGCAAATCGCTTTACAAGGTTACGGATGCGGACAGCCTCGGACTGTTGATCCGGGATGTCACGGTGTTCCTGTGGGACAAACTCTATGACAGCGAAATCATCGATAAAAACGGACTGACATTCAATGAGGATTTTGTCTACAGCGAGGATTTCTGTTTTCTTCAAAAGTACCTGTACTTTGTGAAACGTGCGGCGCTGATCGACGAGCCGCTTTATCACTACACGGCGCACAGCGATGGGTCGCTGACAAATGTGATCTCCGATAAGTGGTATCATATCCTCGGAAATTTAAATGACGTTTTCATCTATTACAAGGAAAAGGGGCTGTACGACCAGCTTGAATCCTATATGTGTGATATCGCGGTCAAGTATTACGACCGACGGGTCAATGTGCTGCACCGGTACGGACGAAAGGTCTTTCAGCGCATCTACGTCAAAGATTTCTTTGGGTTTCTTGATAAAAATTTCACAAGGGAAGTCTGGGAGCGCCACCTGCACGCACATCCGGATATCATCTATCCCGGTGTGAAGGGCAGCCTGTTTCTCATGACGCTCTATATTTTTATGCCGAATTTTATCAAGAAAATATTTGTTTCCGGTGTGATGGACGGAAAATCATAGCAGAAAAACAGAATGCGAACGAGACAGAAAGCAAATATGAAAAACGCACTCGCAAAAATAAATCTCACCTACAAAAGTCTGATCGTCCTGGTAGCGGTTTTAATTGCGCTTGCCGCCGTCCTCGGCTATACTTACCAAAAATACATTCAAAACGCCTATGTGACCGGCGCGCCCCGGCCGCTGATCATCGGTGCGCTCTATGACAATTTCGGAAACGAAGGCGATGAAGAAACGGATGATGAAGCGGATGAGGATAAGCCGAAAGCCTTTGACGATTACGGCGATTTGTCCCTGGATGCGCTGCAAAAGGGCGATG
>JAISKP010000158.1 GCA_031260885.1 Eubacteriales Family XIII. Incertae Sedis bacterium | reverse complement strand
CTGCCCGAAAGGCGTGATGGAAGCCATGATGAGACCGGGATTCACCTGTTTGAGCGTTTCATAGTCCAATCCCATTCTTTGTAGCTCACCCGGCGCCTGGTCCTCCACCAGAATATCTGCATCCGCTATGAGTTTTTTGAAGATATCACGACCCACCGGTGATTCGAGGTTGAGCGTGACACCCAGCTTGTTGGTGTTGTTATATAGAAAGAGTCCGGAAAGATCCGGGTCGGGATCATCGCCCATAAATGGGCCTCTTCTTCTTGCCTCATCGCCTTCCGGCGTTTCGATCTTGATCACTTCGGCGCCGACGTCAGAAAAATATTTTGTGCAATTTGGTCCCGCCACAAAACTACAGTACTCTATTACTTTTACTCCGTTCAAAGGTCCTTTTACCATCCAAATCACTCCTCTCTCCACGGAATATTGTATGTTCGGGAAGCCCGCAGTTTGTTTTCATTGGGCATTGTACTACTCGCGGGTCAAGCCGCGAATGAACATTTTAGAAACCCGGCGTTAACCAGATGTTCACATTATTCGGTAAAGAAAGTAATCGTCCCCGGACCGGATTGCGTGGCCGATGAGACTGCGGGAGAGATCTTGCCGTCTTCTCCGAGGGGATACGTTACGACCTCTTTCGCGGAAAATGCCGCGACGACCAGGAAGCGCCCATCGGGGGATATGGCGCAGCCTCTGCCGCCATCACAGGCATGCTCAAAAACCTGAATCATGGTGAGCCTGCCGGTCTTCTCCTCGATCTCGTATACGGTGATCACATTCACCTGCCTGAGGATCGTATAGAGATACCGGCCGGATTTTCCCACACAGATATCGGATTGCACAGCGCCTTCCGGCGGCGTGATCTGCGCCGGCAGCGCAGGAACCGTACACACAGGCGCCAGCCTACCCGCCTCATCGTAGCGAAAAGCGCTGACGATGGTTTTGTGTTCTTTGTTGACGAATAAATAGGGCAGTACGGGATGAAAGGCGCTATTTCGCGGCGCGGATCCGGGCGTGCGGTGGTAGGGGCTTCCCGCACACAGAACGATCTGTTTTTTGTCCTCGTCGAGTTTGAACATGTATATTTGGTCGCCGCCCTTGTCGCAAACCGCATACAAGGTTCCTGACGGAGACCGTTGAATGGAATGCGCGTGCGGACCCAGCTGAAAGGACGCAGGGCCCTCCCCGCACAGGCGGAAAAGATCGCAGGGGTCGCCGATGGAACCGTCTTCCCCCAGCGGGAAAAGGACAAGAGAAGATTCATCGTGCATCGTCTTGATATGAATTTTGCCCAAAGCATCTGTTTCCGTCTGCGTGACGGTGGCGGCTCTGGAACCATGGTTGGCAACCAGCAAATATTTCGCTTCCGGATCGGTTACGAGGGAAACGGGGTTCACCCCGTAGGAAGGCTTTCGGTTGATTTCGGTCAGGTCGCCGTTTTGGGGATCGACGGAAAGCGCCACGATCTGTCCGCCGCCGCCTTGACGCATACCCGGGTGATCCGCCCGTTCGTCGGTGACATAAAGCACATTCTGATTTTTATTCAAATAGGCGGCGCCGATGCAAAACTCTTCGAAAACGTTTTTCAAATGCGCAAGCCGTCCGGTTTTTGTCTCGTAGCCGTATATCGCGATACCGTTCGTCGCTTGCTCTTTTACCATCCAGCTCCAGTTGCCTGCAAATATATATGTCTTGTTCATGATCACCCGCGTTAGTCCTATCCATTAATAATCTACTACACGGAACCCGACAAGGGAATGAACTTTATGCCACTCTTATCGTCAATGAAAAGTTCACGAACAAATTTATTTTAGTTACGTAATATCACGGAATGCGGTATGATTGGTTCAACCACCTTGGTTTGCGCGAAGGGAGATTACATCGTATGAATGAAATGCAACTGAAATCACTGATCAAAGTGATAGAATGCGGCAGTTTCAGTAAAGCGGAAGAATCTCTTTTTTTAACAAAGCAGGCGATCAAAAAACAGATCGACTCCTTAGAGCAAGAGATTGGTTTTTCCCTACTCCTACGCACACACAAGGGCATTGTGCTGACCCCGGCCGGCGAGGAATTTTGCCGCACCGTCAGGAAGGTGCTCAATGAAATGGACACTGCCACCAGGAAATGCAGAGAACTCGTCTCGCAAAAGCAGACCATTCGCATTGCGGCGCCCCATCACCCGCGCCTCTTGCTTGAAAACGCATTTGCCGAGTTCTTTCGCAGATTCCCCTATGTCAACCAGCAGATCATCCTGCAGTCGAGCACGCATTTCATCGACGACATTCTCAAAGGCAACGTGGACGTAGCGGAACTCACTTACCGTACCGACCTTGAGAGATCCGGTATCGAATATCTAAAACTTTTTCCCCTGCCCTACAAGTGTCTTGTCGCGCCCAGCCATCCGCTGGCCGGGAACAAAACCATCCGCCGGGAAGAATTGTCCGGCAATCATGTCGGCATACATGAACATGACAACGATTTTTTATCCCTATTGAGCGAAGATGCCCATGACCTTTCCCTGGAGACCATGAACAATGACATACAGAAAATAAACAATATCTGCTATAACGGCGGCATTTTCATCTCCAAAGCCTACTTTCTCAATTCCATGCAGCCCCTGATGCCCGTCCTGCTCGAAACCGACCTTGTGCCAATGGCCGTCGTGGTCTACAAGCAGTCGCCCGCCCCGATCGTTGAAGAATTTCTTAATGTCGTCCGGGAACTGTACCCTCAGGAAAGCACGAAGCAGTAACCCGACGCTTCGTCAGTTTCAGCGGGTGACTTTATTACTCATTCGGCTCTTTTTGCTCACAAAACTGACGAAGAGCCTATTATTTGCTATGAATTAAAAGTAGACGCTAAATAAGCAAAATTGTTTATTCACACTCCCGCTTCCATATGTTAAAGTCAATGTAGCAGCAGTCACCCTTGATTATGGGAGAAAGGAAATCTGAAATGACAAAGATGAAAGGTTTGGCAATGCTCGGATTCGACAAAATCGGTTGGATCGAGAAAGACATCCCAAAGATAGGACCGTTCGATGCACTCTGCAGACCGCTTGCGATCTCGCCTTGCACATCGGATGTGCATACCGTATGGGAGCATGCGATCGGGGACCGACACGATCTCATCCTTGGACATGAAGCTTCGGCGGAAGTCGTTGA
>JAISKP010000156.1 GCA_031260885.1 Eubacteriales Family XIII. Incertae Sedis bacterium | reverse complement strand
GAGGGCGCGACTTTGGCGCACTTGGCGCACTGTTTGAGCAAAGCGAGTTTGCGCAAGTTCCCAAAGTCCCGACCTCATATTTTAATGTAAATCCATCATTTTTTGTTGGGACGCCTGTTCTGCGTTTTACTGCCGCCCGCCCCTTTCCGTCACCCCTAAACAGTAGTATTTTTCAAGGAACGCTTCTTTGTATGCCTCGAACCGGTCTTCTTCGATCGAAAGACGGATCTTCTCCATGGTTGAGATCAGGAAGCGCAGGTTGTGAATCGAGAGCAGCATCGCGGAAAGCATCTCGCCGGATTTGAAAAGGTGCCGCAGATACGCCCTGCTGAAATTCCGGCAGGTGTAACAATCGCACTCGGGATCGAGCGAACCGAAGTCTCGCGTGTACTGCTCGTTCTTGATGTTGATACCGCCCTGTGACGTCATGACCTTGCCGTGCCGGGCTTCCCTCGTCGGGAGCACGCAGTCGAACAGATCGATGCCGCGGCTGACGCCCTCAAACAGCGCGTCCGGGCTGCCGACGCCCATGAGATATCTGGGTTTCTCCTTCGGCAGATAATCCACACATTCGTCCAAAATCTCATACATCAGCGGCTTTGGTTCGCCGACGGAGAGCCCACCGATCGCATAGCCGGGCAGATCGAGCTTCACGATTTCCGTCGCACTTTTCTTGCGAAGTTCAGGATACATGCCGCCCTGCATGATGCCGAATAGAGACTGTCTTTCCGTATCGTGATGCGCCGCCTTGCAGCGTTCCAACCACCGAGTCGTCCGATCAGACGCCGCTTCGGTGTAAGTCCTGTCGGACGGGTAATCCGTACACTCGTCGAACGCCATGATGATGTCGGAGCCGAGCGCGTTCTGTATTTCGATGGACTTTTCGGGCGTCAGGAGCTGTTTGGAACCGTCGATGTGCGAACGAAACTCCACGCCGCCCTCTGTGATCTTCCGCATTTTGCCGAGGCTGAACACCTGGAAGCCGCCGCTGTCCGTCAGGATCGATCCGTTCCAGTTCATGAACTGGTGCAGTCCGCCCGCCTCGCGGACGATGTCGTGTCCGGGTCTGAGAAAGAGGTGGTAGGTATTCGACAGGATGATCTGCGCGCCGATGTCCGTCAGGTCGTCCGGCTTGACGGCTTTGACGGTCGCGGCCGTTCCGACCGGCATGAAGACGGGCGTCTCAATGTCGCCGTGCGGCGTAGAGACGCGACCGCGCCGGGCTTTTGTCTTCGCATCTTCCTTCAGCAATTTAAATGTAACCGCATCCTTTGTCATAATCCGTCCTTTACATATCAAAAGTTGTGCTCAATGGAATCGGCCGCATCTTTTGTCAGTCCTGCGCGCCGCGCATAATCCTGCCATCCTACGCGCGCGCCGCTGATGTCCTTCAGCGCTGCCTTTGCATAGGTGACCCCGTGCCTGCTTGCAAAGTCGAGCAGATCCTTCTTAGTCACGTCGCTGAACTTTCCGTCAACGCCCATCAGGTGTTCCCGCAGCCAGATGTTCTGAGAATTGTAGGCGAAGGTCACATCGTATGCCGGCGCAAGCCGCCATGTGCCGCGCCCATCCATGAGGAACGAAAAGTTCTTCGAATGGTCGTCGCAGTTCATCGCCATGTAGTTGAAAGCCATGCGGCGAAACGCTTCGGTTGCCGTCGCCTCACCGAGTTCAAGCCGTCGGATGACTGCAAACAGAGAGCTGTAGCTGTTCGTATGGATCAGGTTGAAGTCGACGTTGTCCATCGCGCACAGGCTCTGCATATGAATTTTCCTCGGCATGCCGATTCCGGCAGCACCCGTGGCAGGATCAGCGGCGCCGGCATCTATCCGGTCGAAGCGCTTTGCCATGAAATGCGCCCTGCCGTTTTCTTCAAGCAATCTGGTCTCCGGCATGTCGATGCCGGCGTCCCGCGCCATCATCGAATAGGCGTATTCGATGCGCCCATATTGCTGCGAATCCCCGAGCGCCGCGTCCGCGCCGACGCCATCAAATTTCAAAAGCCAGGATTCCGTACCCGGCGCGGGATGCTGTCCCGACGTGATTTCCTGCGTCACGGGATCGAGATTGACCACGGCTTTTGCCCGCGCGCCGCCTGCGCTCGACCCGACGGAGAGAAGCTGCTGCAACGCATGCTTCGATTCCCTGTCCGTCGCCACGCTCCCGCTCAGGGCATCCCTTGCAGCGGTCACCAGCTCGGCGATGTCCAAAATGTCCTCGCGTTTTGCGCCGAGCGCCTTTGCCGGACGAAACGCAAGCGCACCCATCGCCCTGTCCGCGACATAGGAAAGTCGGTCGAGCGGCGTGATCTCATCGGCGGTGACGCCGAGCGAGGCGAGCTTCGCATTGATTAGGCTGTTTCCGAATTTGTCCGGCAGCGCATCCGCGATCGCCGGCGGAAGTCCGTGCCACGTATCTTCCGCGAGCCCGGGGAAGCTCTTTGCGCCGGGCGTCAGCGGTAAGTGTAACGGGTTGATGGAATATCCGCGCTGCAGCCAGCCCGGGAAATATTCAAAGGCGTAAATGCTTTGCCGACCGGGGATCTGTGCGAGCGCCCCGACGGATTCATCATTCAAAAGGATTTCGATCGCGTCGACATGTTTAAATGCCATGATCGCTCCGGACTTTTCCGGACACCCGCTGCGGTACCCTGCGCTGCTTCCGCGACTGCCGAAGCGCGTCGATCGGACTGAAAGTCTGATTCGCATCGATCCAGTCCGTAAACATATTCAGTTCATCCAACACGTTCAACACATTGATCAGTGTATTCAATGAAGAACCGCGCCCGAGTTCCAACGCCCGGACGGCGTTCGGCGAAAGGTTTGCCCGCGCAGCGACATCCTCCAGCGGGAAGCCCTTGCGGATACGCGCCTGCCGGATCGCAGCGCCGATCTCAATTTCAAAATCATCATACCTTCTCATATGACCAGTATACGGGAAATTCAACAATATGTCAACAAACATTCAAAAATATGATTATTAAGTAAATATTTATGTTTAACATTCATATATATGAATGTTAAACATAAAATAATGTAAATGCGGCAATCGAAGTTGCATCCGCGCATATTCCACTTTACTGCGCGCCCTCATGTTCCAACAATTTAAATGACAACAGCAGATACCAAAGATCCGTGTCGTTGTCCAAGCTGATCCCTGCGATTTCCTTGATGCGTTCGAGACGATACAGAAAAGTACTTCGGTGAATGAACAATTCCTTCGCGGCGTTGACGGAATGCAGATTATTTTTCAGGTAAACGTAGAGTGAATGATACAGATCCTGCTTGTGTTCCCGGTCATACGCTTTTAATTTTAGCAGACCCGGCGCACAGACCATATGCGCCGGAAGTCTCTCCGTGCAGCGCTCGATCAGGAAAAGTTCTGCGACATCCCTGAAACGGTGCAGCCATTTGTAGGGCTTGATGCGAGGACCCAGTTCGAGCGCCGCGGCAGCCTGCAGGAAATACTCGCGGAAATAGTTCAAACCCGAAAAGGGATTGCTGATTCCCGCCTTGAGATTGTTGTCCTGCAGAAATCCGATCAGAGATCGTTCGACATTCTCCATCGTGTAATCCGATTGATTCAGATTGAAAATAACGGCGATGCAGTTTTCGTGTTCGAAGACACAAGATTCGGCGAAAATCGTTCGGATCCGGTCACACATGAAGTGCAGCGTACGGTTCTTGAAGTCGGGAATATCTGCGTAAATTTTCGCACAGAGATAGGTGTATTCCTTGTGCCAGCCCACCTCGCATAGCTTCTGTTCGATGAAATTCGGATCCGCATACTCCCCGGAGAGCACATTTTTCATGATGTACGGCAGCGACATGGATTCCGCAGAATCGTCGATCACAAAGCCGATCGCGAGCTGAATATAATTCGAAAGATATTCGAGCAACGGTGCCGCACTTGAGCGGAAAGCCTCGCCCATCTCAAGGAGCATCAGTCGGTATTGAAATCTGCCCTGTTGAAACAGATTGACGTACAATGCGTGCCTGCCCGTGATCTGTAGCGGCACAGCGGATGTACTGTTGCCGGGATAATCGCTCGCGAACTTTTCCGACTTCATCAAATACGGAATGCTGTTGCTGTCGATGATCGGAATCAGAGACGGATTTTCCGCATACAGGCGAGATACCGCAATCGCTGAGAAATTGCTGTCCTGCAGGATGAGCGGATTGTTGAAAACGAACGTGCTCGCATCGATCATCGACTGAACGTTGGAGCCGACCTGCAGAATGTGTTGGAGTTCGGCACTCCAGTCATTGTAGAGCGCAAATACGCGCTGGACACTGTTGTGCAAGTCAACGATTGAGATGCCGTCGCCGGCGATGAACACCGCATCGAAACGCCGGATAAACGCCACTTCGTAACTGCCCGTGATGAGGATCACAGAATGCACCTTCTCCTCAGGCGTCCGCACCTCAGATGCCCGATCCGTCAGGTAAACATGTCCGTCTGAGAACGTATCGTCTTTTTCTGCGAGCATCACGCTTTCAAGGGAGAGCGCACCGCTCACATCCCCGAATACCGTGAATGCCGTTGTCTTTTCGAGCTCCGCCCGGAGCATGTCCGAACTGATTTTCATCATATCTCCTGTTTCTGTTTCGGATTCACCGCTTGATTCGTGTCCGGATCCACTTTCCGGTTCAGCGCCGACTTAAGTTCATTCAGTCTGCCATAAGCAATCTCGCCTGCAACCGCAACATCTTCAGCAGTAAAGGCATATTTGAAGTTGTCATCAAAGAGCATCTGCGCCGACGGCGGAAATTCCGCATCCCCTTCCCATAGAAGGAGGCTCATATAAAGCCCTGTAATGAATTCAAAACGGTAGCCGGCGTCACATTTGACTACAGGTACCGCATGAAGTCCTGCATTTTCTTCCATCACAAGGCGCAGCATTCCGGAATCTTCACCGAATTCCCGAGCGAAGCGTCGGAGCACCCTGCCGTTGAAGTTGCTCAGGTACACAGCGCCCCAGGGGATCTCCGCATAGGAGAGCTGCCTGCCCGAAGCCGGCGCATACTGCCCTTCGCAGAGGTAACGAATGATCAGAATTTCCTCGTAAGGACTTCGCAGTACCGCGCCGTCCGGGAGCGCCCGCATTTCAAAATCCGGATAAGCGATTTCATATTCCGTTCCAAGCAGGCGCAACGAAAAGATCGAACGCGCCGCATCGAATGGCAACCCTGTCCGCGCGGCGATTTCCGTCGGATTTGCTCGCTGATAGATGTCCAAATAATGTTCAAAAGGGACACGACAGGACTGTCTTTGATCAAACTCGATTCGTCCGCTCATTTTCGATTTCCGAACAGCGTACCGTCCGTATGTGGGAGGAAGCAGGCTGCGATAAACTCATCCATGTAGCCGGGCTGTGCGGAAAGTTCCACGTAAGTCATCCCACGACCGATTTCATCAATGCGTGCCGCGACGCCCGGTGAAACAAGCATCGCATAAGCGCCGGATAACGAACTGTTTCCGATATATTCATACTTCTCAATACCGATGTCGGGCAACATACCGATCAAAATCGTGCGTCCGATGTCAATGCCGCCGCCGATCCCGCCGGCGATATATACCTTTTCGATCACGGATGCATCGAAGCCAAGCATGTTCAGCATCGTCCGGATCGCCGAAAAGATCGAACCCTTTGCGCGGATGAAATTGTCGATGTCGGCGTCGTTGATTTCAATCGCCTTGCCGTCCGCCGTTTCTGCCGGCCCGGCTACCGTATAACCGGAAATGCCCCATTCGTCCGTACGGATTCGCGGGGCTTCCTTTACAAATTTGCCTTTGGCATTGATCGCACCGCAGCGGAAAAGTTCTCCTACAATATCGATGAGTCCCGAGCCGCAGATACCGACCGGCTTTTCGCCGCCGATGACGCGAAACGCCGGATTCAAGGTCTTTTCGTCGATTGTACACGCTTCGATCGCGCCGTCTGTTGCGCGCACGCCGCAGCTGATTTCACCGCCCTCAAAAGCCGGACCGGCGGAACAGGCGCATGCCATCAGAAAATCACTGTTCCCAAGGACGATCTCGCCGTTTGTCCCGAGGTCTACGAGCAGGGAAATCTGTTCTCTCGTGTTCATCCCGGAAGCGAATACACCTGCCGTGATATCGCCGCCCACATAGCTTCCGATCGCCGGCGCGATGACAACCTCCGCGTCCGGGTGGATGCCGATTTCCGCTTCGAGACCTGTCAACGTTCCGAGCTCAAAGAATGCCGGAATATACGGTTCCATGCGCAGATGGTTTGCATACACGCCCGCAAACAGATGTGCCATCGTCGTATTCGCAGCAATGGAAACCCGATACACCGATGTCGGATCCGAACCTGCCTTTACGCAGAGCTGCCGGATCAGCGGTGCGATACACTCATCCGTCAACGCACTGCGCAACCCGTTCAGCCCGCCCGGTCTTGCACTTTCAATGAGCCTTCCGATCACGTCCGCACCGTAACGGATCTGCGCGTTGCCCGCCGAACCGGTCGCAAGCGGTTTTCCCGAAGTAAGATCGACGAGCAGTGCCGATACGGAAGTCGTTCCGATATCGATCGCTACGCCGAGGATCGCGGGTTTCGTATCAAGAGCGTCCTCATATTCGACGTGCCGTGAAACGTCCCGAACATCGAGAACCAACACATCGTCGTCGTCACACCGCAGGACACAGGAGAGTGCAAAATCGGTTTCCCGAAGCAATTCCGGCAACTTTCGCAGGGCTGTCAGCGCAAGTCTGATCTTTTTTCCGTGAAGCGCCGGCGCTTTTAACAGTGCGGCGATAAGCCGTTCTTTGTCCGCCGTCTGATCGCCGGAATTTGGTGCATTCAGGCTGACCTGCACCGCATTCAGAACAGCGCCGATTTCAGGGGCGGAACCGGTTCCAAGTCCGTACCCGGCAAGTGCTGCGATGACCGTTTGCATGGACAACGGTTCAACGTCTTCCGCAAAATCGTTTACAATAATCCTATTACGGTAAGCCAATGCCGAAGGCGGCACGCGGATCACCGCGTCGGCAATGATATTGCTCATGCAGGCCAAACGACCGCCGCGCGCGTATTCCTCCGTCGAAAGGTGCTTTGTCCGTTCACTCTGCACCGAGCCGGATTCGACCCAAACCTTACACTTCCCACAGGTTCCGTTCCCGGCGCACGGCGCATCAATCGGAACGCCGACCCGCCGCGCTGTACGCAGCAGTGTTTCGCCCGGCAGCGCCTCCGCATGCACAGCTTCGTCGCCTTCTATATGAAACGTAATTCGAAAATTCTTAGCCATCTGTTAATAATAACGCAGCAACAAGCTTGCGTAAACTGGAATTATATGGTAGTATGTGCATACGTAGCGTGCAGTCGAGCAATTCTCTCTGCCTTATGGATTCATTGATCATCGATACGGAGGTTTTCCATGAGATATTCAAGACAAAATAAAATTCTCGAAATCATTGAAAATCATGATGTCGATACGCAGGAAAATCTTGCAGAAATGTTGAAAAACTGCGGATTTGATGTTACACAGGCCACGATATCTCGCGACATCAAAGAGCTCCAGCTCGTAAAGACGCTGACGCACAGCGGAAAGTATAAATATACAGCGCCGGGCAACCTAAGCCAGCCGATCACCGATCGTTTTGTGAAAATCTTCAAGGAAACGATTCAGTCTGTAACAAGTTCCGGCAATATGATCGTGATTAAGACGCTGAGCGGCTGTGCAAATGCCGCCGCGGAAACGATCGATTCTCTGGATTTTCCACACATTCTCGGTTCCATCGCCGGAGACAACACGATCTTCCTCGTGATCGATGATCCGAAGAACGTCCATGCCCTGACATTGGAATTCGACGCACTTTTAAAATAACACATGGACATGAAACATCATGATTTCACATATTCACATTAAAGATTTTGCCATCATTAAGACCGTAGATGTCGAGCTGCATCCCGGGCTCAATGCAATCACAGGCGAAACGGGTGCCGGTAAATCCATCATCATCGAAGCCGTGAGCATGGCGTTGGGCAGCCGCGCGGATACGGCAATGGTTCGTTCCGGGTCGGATAAGGCGCTCATTCAAATCGTTGTGGATGAAACGAACCTACCGCCTGAAGACCGCACGGGCATCGAACTTCTGACGCGTGAGATTTCAAAGACCGGCAAGACCGTCTGCAGGATCGACGGGGAAATCGTAACGCTGAGCAGATTTGCAGAAGAGACAAAACGCATCGCAGACATTCACGGACAATATGATCATCAGAGTCTGCTCGATCCTGAAAATCATGTGAAGCTCGTGGATCTTTTTCGCGCATCCTACATCCTACCCGCCAAAGCGCGGGTCTCGGAATGCTGGACAGCATATCGAACAGCGCTACGCAATTTCGAAAAATTGTCCGCAGAAGAATCATCCTCGAAGCGTGAACTCGATTTTTTGCGTTTCGAAGTCAGCGAAATTAATGCGGCTGCACCCGAGCCGGGTGAATACGAAGACCTCAGTGAAAGCATCAGGATTATGCAAAACGGCGAAAAGGTACACGATTGTCTTTCGCATGCATTCGGTGCGTTATCCGAAGACAATCCGTCCGCACTCGAAAGTATCGGACACGCTCGTGCGATGCTCCTGGATATTTCCGGGCTTTCCGATGAATATGCAGGCATCGAGGCGCGCATATCCGAATGCTATTTTGAACTTGAAGAACTTTCTGTTGAAATCTCAAGGATGCTTGACCGCTTGGAATATTCCGAACAGTCCCTGAACGATGCGATCGCGCGCTTTGATCTCTTAGACCGTCTGGTCACCAAATACGGTGGAAAAAACGGCGGGATCGAAGATGTTCTGCAATATCGGGACAGCGCACAGGAGAGATTGGCGAATATCGAGAATTTTGACGCCGTAAAAGCACAATTGTCAGATGCACTCCAAAAAGCGGCGTGGGAACTCACGCAAGAATCCCTTATTCTGAGCCGATTCCGCAGAAAATCTGCCGAAGAGCTTGAGAAATCGGTGGACGAGCAGCTTCGTGCGCTGAACTTTAGCGATGCAAAGTTCTGTGTCAACTTCGCTAAATGGTATGGCGACGATTCCGCAAATAACGAAGAACGTTCAGTCGATCCCGCGGACTTTTCCGAAAACGGCATCGACCGCATGGAATTCCTGCTTTCGGCGAACAAGGGTCAGCCGCTGCTACCCGTCGCGAAAGCCGCATCGGGCGGCGAATTGTCCCGCCTCATGCTGGCGATGAAATCCGCAACAGGCGACATCGACGGAATTCCGACGATGATCTTCGACGAGATCGACGCGGGCATCAGCGGCGTCACCGCAAGCATCGTAGGCGAAAAACTCCTTGAAATGGCAGACAAAAGACAGATCATCTGCATCACGCATCTCCCCCAGATCGCCGCTTGTGCGGAGTATCACTTCGTCATACAAAAAAGCAGTGACGACGAGACGACCTACACGACGATCCTCGAGCTTGACGGCGAAGAAAAAGTAAGGGAGATCGCACGGCTCTTAGGCGGTAAAAACGTAACCGAAACCACCCTGACAAATGCCAGAGAATTGATCAATCTTTCACAAAGATGATATTCGCTCACAGGCGGTAAGGGCAGACCGGCACACAGCGGCAACAGGGACGCCTATGGCGTCGCCTGGAAAATGGTGCATTTACAATTGGGGCTGTCTCAAAATGAGGCGGCCTCTTTGCAAGAAACGTAGTGAAGGCTTGAATGATTTTG
>JAISKP010000099.1 GCA_031260885.1 Eubacteriales Family XIII. Incertae Sedis bacterium | reverse complement strand
ATGCCCAGACGATGCAGCGTAGGCGCGCGGTTCAGCAGCACCGGATGCTCCTGAATGACGTTGTCGAGCACGTCCCAGACTTCCGGACGCACTTTCTCGACCATGCGCTTTGCGCTCTTGATGTTGTGTGCACTGCCGTTTTCCACGAGTTCCTTCATGATGAAAGGCTTGAACAGTTCGAGCGCCATCTTCTTCGGCAGGCCGCACTGGTAGAATTTCAGCTCCGGTCCGACGACGATAACGGAACGTCCCGAGTAATCGACGCGCTTGCCGAGCAGATTCTGACGGAAACGACCCTGTTTGCCCTTCAGCATATCCGAAAGGGATTTCAGCGGGCGCGAACCCGGTCCCGTGACGGGACGACCCCTTCTGCCGTTGTCGATCAGCGCATCGACCGCTTCCTGCAGCATGCGCTTTTCGTTTCTGACGATGATGTCGGGCGCGTTCAACTCGAGCAGACGCACGAGTCTGTTGTTTCTGTTGATGACCCTGCGGTAAAGATCGTTCAGGTCGGAGGTTGCAAACCGTCCGCCGTCGAGCTGTACCATCGGGCGGATGTCCGGCGGAATCACGGGGATCACCTCAAGAATCATCCATTCGGGCTTGTTGCCGGACGCACGCAACGCCTCGATGACCTCCAACCGCCTGACGAGTTTGATCTTCTTCTGGCCGGTTGCCGTTTTCAGATCTTCCCGCATACTGGCGGAAAGGGTATCGAGATCGATTTTCGTCAACAGTTCTCTGATCGCTTCCGCGCCCATGCCTGCTTTAAAACCTTCTTTGTACTGCTCTTTGTATTCCCGGTACTGTTCTTCTGCGAGAATGTCCATATATTTGAGATCGGTCTCGCCGGGATCCGTAACGATGTACGCCGCAAAATAGAGCACCTTTTCCAGATTCTTCGGGGAAAGATTCAAGACGAGACCGATGCGGCTCGGGATTCCCTTAAAGTACCAGATGTGAGAAACAGGTGCCGCCAGCTCGATGTGACCCATGCGCTCGCGGCGCACTTTTGCCTTGGTAACTTCGACGCCGCAACGATCGCAGACGATGCCCTTATAGCGAATCCGCTTGTATTTACCGCAATAGCACTCCCAGTCCTTTGTGGGTCCGAAGATGCGCTCGCAGAATAAGCCGTCTTTTTCCGGTTTCAGCGTCCGATAATTGATCGTCTCAGGCTTTTTGACTTCGCCTCTCGACCAGCTTCTGATTTTTTCCGTAGAAGCCAGACCAATTTGTAACGCTTCAAAATTAATAAGTTCGTTATTGCTCAATGCCGCCCTCCTTATTCGTTATCGAAAACTGCTTCAGGCTCATCCGTCGGCGCAATATCAGCGACATCAACATTGTCTGTCTTCGCTGCTACCGGATCGCCGAGATCTTCTTCGGATTCCGCTTTGTCGGCACCCGCCGGCTCAATGCGGTAATATTCCTCATCATCGTCAAGCGTCAGCTTGTCGGTGGAAATCATTCTTTCCAGACCGGACGCAGAGCCGAGATCGATATATTCCTTGAGTTCGATTTCCTTGTCATCTTCACTGAGCACCTTCACATCGAGGCTGAGGCTCTGCATTTCCTTGATCAGAACCTTGAAGGACTCGGGCATGCCCGGTTCGGGAATGTTCTCGCCCTTTACAATCGCTTCGTAAGTCTTCACGCGTCCGACGACGTCGTCAGACTTGACCGTAAGGATCTCCTGAAGCGTATACGCAGCACCGTATGCTTCGAGCGCCCATACCTCCATTTCGCCGAAACGCTGCCCGCCGAACTGGGCTTTGCCGCCGAGCGGCTGCTGCGTGACGAGGGAGTACGGTCCTGTGCTCCTTGCATGGATCTTGTCGTCGACAAGATGGTGAAGTTTCAACATATACATGTATCCGACCGTGACGGGATTGTCGAAATACTCGCCCGTCCTGCCGTCTCTCAGATTGAGTTTGCCGCTCGTATCATAACCGCATTCCTCGAGCAGACCGATGATGTCCTTTTCATTGGCACCGTCAAATACGGGCGTACTGACATACCAGCCCTTATCGTGTGCCACGAGTCCAAGATGCACTTCGAGCACCTGTCCGACGTTCATACGCGAAGGTACACCGAGCGGATTCAGCATGACCTGCAGCGGTTCGCCGTTTTCCATGAACGGCATATCCTCTTCGGGAAGAATTCTGGAGATAACGCCCTTGTTTCCGTGGCGTCCCGCCATTTTGTCACCGACGCTGATCTTGCGCTTCGTCGCGACATAGACGCGGACGAGTTTGTTTACGCCGGGGGAGAGTTCGTCGCCGTTTTCACGGCTGAATGTCTTGATATCGACCACGATACCGGTCTCGCCATGCGGCACTTTCAGTGAAGTATCCCTTACTTCTCTGGCCTTTTCGCCGAAGATCGCACGCAGCAGACGTTCCTCCGCCGTCAGTTCGGTCTCCCCTTTCGGCGTCACCTTGCCGACCAGAATATCATAGGAGGTAACCTCGGCGCCGATGCGCACGATGCCCTCTTCATCCAAGTCCCGTCGCGCATCATCACCGACGTTCGGGATATCGCGCGTGATCTCCTCGGGCCCGAGTTTTGTATCTCTCGCTTCCGCTTCATATTCTTCAATATGGAGCGAGGTGAGCACATCATCCATGATCAGATGCTCGTTCAAGATGATGGCATCCTCATAATTGTAGCCTTCCCAAGTCATAAACCCGATGAGAAGGTTCTTTCCGAGCGCAACTTCGCCCTCGTCCGTAGACGGTCCGTCCGCCAGCGCTTCGCCTTTTTCAACATGTTCGCCGCGATTTACGATCGGACGTTGGTTGATGCAGGTTCCCTGATTGGATCGCTTGAATTTGAGCAGGTTGTATTCATCGTACAGATTGTTGGCTGCCAGATCAGCCGCCTTTACTTCTGCACGCTTCGTTTTCAGATCGCTCGACAGAAGCGTGATCTTCCCGGCCAGTTCCGTGATCTTCTTTTCGAGTGCCGTGACC
Organism: Eubacteriales Family XIII. Incertae Sedis bacterium; assembly: GCA_031260885.1. Lineage (GTDB taxonomy): Bacteria > Bacillota > Clostridia > Peptostreptococcales > Anaerovoracaceae > JAISKP01. The sequence continues at coordinate 8,107 of JAISKP010000099.1, read as the reverse complement.
TTTTTTTCATCTTTCGCGACATTTTCGAGCGCCGCATCCAGATCCGCATTCTGAACGCTCAGCGCTTTGATCTCTTTTTTCAGATTGCTTTCTTTCTCTTTGCTCTGCACCTTCAGGCTTTCAATCTTCTCCTTAATGGTGGTTTTCTCTTCGTCGGAATCGGCCTTCTTCAGCTTTTCCTTCTGTGTTTCGATCGGCTTTAGAAGCCTTGCAAGCGCCGCTTCTTTCTCTTCCAGTTTCGTTGCCGCTTCAGTCTTCTCGGCAATTATCGTTTCGGCCTGCGCCTTCAGCTCTTTTCTTTTGCTTTCTTTTTCAGACTTCTCTTTTTTCAGTTTTTCAGTCTGCGCATCCAGCTTCGCGATCTCCGCCACAAGTGCCGTCGTATCGAAGCCGCCTGTCACAACGTCTTTTTTGACCCGAATCGTATCGGCGTCCACGTATTCGACGGTGCCACTGTTTCGGGCAAGCACGACCACGCCGCTGTCGCGCGCTGCGATATACTCCATGCCTGTTCCGACGATGGGCGCATCCGTTACGAGGAGCGGAACCGCCTGCCGCTGCATGTTTGAACCCATGAGTGCACGGTTTGCATCATCATTTTCAAGGAAGGGTATCATCGCCGTCGCAACCGAAACGACCTGTTTCGGCGAAACGTCCATATAATCGATCTGCTCGCGCGGAACGAGGTCGATTTCCCCACCTTCACCACGCGATGCGACGCGCTTGTTCACGAAACGTCCCTTGCTGTCAAGGGGTTCGTTCGCCTGTGCGATGATGAGCATTTCCTCGTCGTCCGCCGTCAGGTAATCGATGACCTCTGTGACATTGCCCGTGCCTTTTTCGACTTTCCTGTACGGTGTCTCAATGAAACCGTATTCGTTCACGCGACCATAGGTCGTCAACGAGCCGATCAGCCCGATGTTCGGACCTTCAGGCGTCTCGATCGGACACATGCGTCCATAATGCGAATGGTGAACGTCTCGGACTTCAAATCCGGCGCGTTCTCTCGAAAGACCGCCTGGGCCGAGCGCCGAAAGCCTTCTCTTATGCGTAAGCTCCGCAAGCGGATTGTTCTGATCCATAAACTGCGACAGCTGTGAACTTCCGAAGAATTCCTTGATCGCCGCGGTGACGGGACGGATGTTCATAAGCGCCTGCGGCGTTGTGACTTCGACGTCCTGGATCGTCATACGCTCGCGCACGACACGCTCCATGCGCGCAAGACCGATGCGGAATTGGTTTTGCAGCAGTTCTCCGACCGTGCGAACTCTTCTGTTTCCGAGATGGTCGATGTCATCCACCCTGCCGATCCCATGACTGAGGTTCAGGATGTAGCTCACGGATGCGACGATATCCTCGACGAGGATGTGCTTCGGGGACAGATCCACCTTGCGGGCTTCAAGCGCCGCTTTGAGCGCATCGCCCTTTAGGTTTTCAGCGAGAATCTCGGCAAGAACCGGGTAATATACCTTTTCGGTCAGAGAGGCCGGGAGCAGTTCCGGTGCCACATGAAATGTCGGATCGACAAAGTGATTGCCGATGACCTTGCATACGACGTCCTGCTCCTGATTCAGCGCGCTGTATGCGAGCACCGAATAGACGCCCGCGTTTTCGATCGCGATCGCTTTCTCACGGTCGATGAGGTCATTCTTCTCGGCGATGATCTCGCCTGTACCCGGATCGACAATGTCTTCAGCTGCGATCAGATTGTTCAGCCGTCCGGCCAAACCGAGCTTCTTATTGTACTTATAACGACCGACCTTTGCGAGGTCGTATCTTCTCACCTCGAAAAAGAGCGACTCGATCAGGTTCTTGGCATTTTCCGCCGTGGGCGGTTCACCCGGACGGAGCTTTTTGTAAATTTCTTTCAGACCGTCCTCAACGCTCTTTGCGGCATCCTTCTCAAGCGTCTTGATGAGTTTTTCATCACTGCCGAGCAGGTTCATGATTTCTTCATCGCTGCCGAAACCGACGGCGCGAAGCAATGTCGTAACCGGAAGTTTTCTTGTACGATCGACACGGGCGTTGATGACGCCGTTCGAGTCGGTGTCGTATTCGAGCCAAGCACCCCTGTTCGGGATGACCTGCGCCGTATAGATGTTGTTACCGTTTTTATCCTGATCGGCGCCGAAGTACGGACCGGGGGAACGGACAAGCTGTGTTACAACGACGCGCTCTGCGCCGTTATATATAAATGTACCTTTTTCTGTCATGAGCGGGAAATCGCCCATGAACACTTCCTGTTCCTTGAGCTCGCCCGTTTCTTTGTTGATGAGGCGAACGGTAACACGAAGCGGCGCGGCATAAGTCGCGTCTCTTTCTTTACATTCCTCTTGGCTGTACTTCGGAGGATCATCCGGTGTGTTGAGTTTGTGGTCGAGAAATTCCAATATTAAATTCCCCGCATAATCCTTGATCGGAGAAATGTCTGCGAAGACTTCTTTCAGCCCTTCATTCACAAACCAGCGATAGGATTCTGTCTGGATTTGAATGAGATTTGGCATCTCCGCCACTTCATGGATCTTAGAGTAGCTCATGCGGGTTTTCTTACCGATTTTGACGGGTTGGGGCATGTCTTTCACTCCTTATTTAGAAACAAAAATACCTTACGCGGCAGTCTATTACTATAACACGTTGCACACAAGGTGTCAATCAAAAATAACAAACGCTTTCTCATATTTTATCACAGTCAACGATAAATTTCTGATACAATTTATATGAATAATCATTCAATCGGGAATCCGATTTTTCAGTTCGACGCAGGGGAGGGACGATGGCGGCAAAGTGGTATGAACACGCTGTATTTTACGAGCTTTACACGCGGGCTTTCCGCGACAGCGACGGAGACGGCTTCGGCGATTTTTCGGGTGTTCTCGAAAAGCTCGATTACCTTGCGGATCTCGGCATAGATGCTATCTGGTTTCCGCCTTTTTACGCATCGCCGCTGCGCGACGGCGGCTATGATATTTCCGATTATCGCGCGGTAGATCCGCGTTACGGTACGCTCGAGGATTTTGAAAAGATCATCCGCAAGGCACATGGTCTCGGCATGAAAATCGTGTTGGATCTCGTCCTCAACCACACGAGCGATCAGCACCCCTGGTTCCGGGAATCCCGAAAAGATCCCACCGGGAAATACGGTGATTATTATGTATGGGCGGACGACGACAAAGGTTACGCCGGTACGCGTATCATCTTCTCAGAGACCGAGTCGGCGAACTGGACGTACGATGCAGTGCGAAGACAATATTTTTGGCATCGATTCTACAAAGAACAGCCCGATCTCAACTTTGACTGCCCTGCCGTTCATGAGGAGGTGTTGGGGATCGCAGATTTTTGGGCATCCAAAGGCGTCGACGGGTTCCGGCTCGATGCAATCCCCTATCTATATGAAAGGGAAGGTACGAACAATGAGAGTCTGTCCGAGACACATGCCTTCCTCGTAAAGCTGCGCCGTCACCTCGATGAACATTATGACTGCGTGGCGTTGCTCGCAGAAGCCTGTACGCCAATCCCCGAGAATGTGAAATTTTTCGGAACCGACAGCTTGCCCGAATGCAGCCTATGTTTTAACTTCTCGCTCGCTTCACAACTGTTCGCTGCCATGAAACTGAAAGAGGTGAACCGGCTCTCGGCTGTGATCTCTGAACTGTACGGCCATCTCCCTCAAAATGCGACGTGGTCAAATTTTCTGCGCAATCATGATTTTCTTACGCTGGAATTGCTTTCTCCGACACTTGAGGCGCAGATGATTGACTGGTATGCGCCGCCGCAGGGCATTCGAAACAGCGGCATCGCCAGACGACTCGCGCCGCTGCTCGGATACAATGAAGCGCAGTTGCGTGCGGTCACCGCCCTTTTGATCTCCCTGCCCGGTGCGCCTTGCTGGTATTACGGAGACGAACTCCTTATGGCGGACGATCCGGCACTGCCCGACCGGGATTCCGTGCGGTTACCCATGCCGTGGGCCGATGCGGACAAGGCGCTTGCCGATTCCGGTTCGTTTCTGAACTGGTTTAAGGAGACACTCGCATTCAGACGAAAAAGGCCGGCACTGTTGACGGGCGACCTTGAGATCCTTGATGGTACATGCGCCGCCGTCCTGCGCTTCCGTCGGACGATACCGGACAAAGACACTGTGACTTTTGAAATCGACTTCTCTACCGATACATATCGGTGGTACTGAAACGGCGCGTGCAATTCGTAAAAAAACCGGCGGAACCTGCCCGTCGGTTTTTTAATCTGTTTGGTCCGTTTGGTTCGAGGGTTCCTCGAGGACTATTCCTTCATCGATTCGATGATGCTGTCCACAAGGCTGTCCACATCCGCTTCTTTTTCTTCGTTCAGCGATGAGATGATCGTCAGCTCGTCCTGAAGCACCGTGATTTCCTTCAATTCTTTGTCGAGGAATTCACGAATGAGATCGCCGGACTTGGGTGCCCATGTACCGTTCTGGATGACTGCGAACGTTCTCTTCTGCAAATTCAGCGCCTTCATATCCTGCAGATAGTTGTGGATCAGCGGATAGATGCCGAGGTTGTAGGTGACGGACGCAAGCACCACGTGACTGTACTTGAACGTTTCGGAGATGAGCCACGAAACATGCGTGTTCGATACATCGTGTACGACGACGTCCTTCACGCCTTTTTCCCGCAGCTTTGATGCGAGGTTGATCGCGGCGCTTTCCGTATTGCCGTACATCGAAGCGTAGATGATCAGGACGCCCTTCACCTCCGGCTCATAACGGCTCCACTTGTCGTATTTCTCGATGATGTAGCCGAAGTCCTTCCGCCAGACGGGTCCGTGCAGCGGGCAGATGAATTTTACTGCGGGCAATACAGGACCTGCTTTTCCAAGCAACGCCTGGATCTGAGGACCATACTTGCCGACGATGTTCGTCAGGTAGCGGCGGGCTTCATCGAGCCAGTCGCGGTCGAAATCGATTTCGTCCGCAAACAGTACGCCGTCGAGGGAATTGAATGAACCGAACGCATCGGCAGAGAACAGTACGCCGTTCGTCGTATCGAACGTGACCATCGCTTCGGGCCAGTGCACCATCGGCGCATAGACGAATGTGACCACGTGATCGCCGAACGAGAACGTGTCGCCCTCTTCGATCTGGATATACCTATCGTCGATGTTGAAGCCGAACTGACGCATCTGCATAAACGCTCTCTCGTTGCTGATCAGGATCGTTTCCGGATAGCGCACCATGATCTCATCGATGGATGCCGCATGATCGGGCTCGAGATGGTTGATGACGAGATAGTCGAGCTTACGTCCCGCAAGGACATGCTCCACATTCTCGAGGAACTGACGACATACCGCCCAGTCAACCGTATCAAACAGCACCGTCTTTTTATCGAGCAGCAGATACGAATTGTAGGACACACCCTTCGTCAGCGGATGGATATTTTCAAACAAGGCGAGCCTATGCTCATTTGCACCGACCCAATACAGGTCATCGGTTACCTTTCTTACTGTGTACATTAGAGACCTCCTATTCTACAACAATGAACTGATCTTTAGCTTCGCCGCATTCCGGACAGATCCAAGAATCCGGCAGATTCTCCCACAGAGTTCCTTCGGCAATGCCGTTTTCCGGATCTCCGATGGCAGGATCATATTCGTAGCCGCAACCGTTGCAGACATGGAGTTTCCACACAGGCGGTAGCTTCTTCGGCGTCGCACGTTTGATCTTCTTCATCGGCGGTGCGGGCTGTTTCTTCTCTGTACCAAACGCCTTAATGAGCAGCGGTACGATTTCAAAAAGATCGCCGACGATGCCGTAATCGCAGTTCTTGAAGATCGGCGCATTTGCGTTGCTGTTGATCGCAACGATGGTCGACGCCATTTTAATGCCTTTGAGGTGCTGTCCTGCACCGGAGATGCCGACCGCGATATAGAGATTGCCCGTAAAAGCCTGACCGGACATACCGACGTAACGATTCAGCGGCACATATTTCAGGGTTTCCGCAACGGGACGGGAAGAACCGAGCGCCGCGCCTGCAGCGAGTGCAAGCTGTTTGATGAGCGCAACGTTCTTTTCCTCACCGATGCCTTTGCCCATGCTGACAACGCGTTCGGACAGGGTGATCGGCGTATCGACGTCGATGCCCACCGAGAAATCGTAACCGTCTTTCTTGAGTGCGGCAACCAGCGCATCGACTTTCTGCTGCGCATTGCCGTCCTTGAAGATTTCCTTCTTACGTTCGCCCGTGATCGCGCCGCCTTTTTTCTTTTTGAGAGCTTCCTCTTTCGGGGCTTTTCCGAGGATGTTTGTCGCGATGACAACGCGCTGGATCTCACTCGTGCCTTCGTAGATCGACGTGATCTTTGCATCGCGGTAGAACCGCTCGACTTCCATACCCTTCAGGTAGCCGTTTCCGCCGTGAATCTGAAGTGCTTCGTTTGCGACATCGATCGCAACCTCAGAAGCGTAGAGCTTTGCCATTGCGGATTCCTGACCGTACGGTTCATGATTCTGCTTCAGTTCGGCAGCGCTGTATACGAGCAGTCTTGCGGTGCGGATCTTTGTCGCCATGTCAGCGATCTTGAAGGCAATCGCCTGTTGGAACGCGATGGGTTTGTTAAATTGTTCACGTTCTTTTGCATAAGATACAGCCGCTTCAAACGCGCCCTGTGCGATCCCGAGTGCCTGCGCCGCAATCCCGATGCGTCCGCCGTCAAGGGTCGCCATCGCGATGCGAAAACCTTCACCCTCATGACCGAGCAGATTTGCTTTGGGGACTCTGACGTTGTTGAAGATCAGTTCCGCCGTTGCGGAAGAACGGATGCCGAGCTTGTCATAGTGGTCTCCGAAAGTGAAACCCTCCCAGCCCTTCTCAACAATGAATGCACTGATGCCCTTTGTGCCGATGCCCGGCTGCGTGACTGCAAATACAATATACGTATCTGCCACTTCACCATTCGTGATGAAAATCTTGCCGCCGTTCAGGATGTAAAAATCTCCGTCGGGATCCGCTGTTGTTTCCGTACCGCCGGCATCGCTGCCCGCGTTCGGCTCCGTGAGACCAAATGCACCGATTTTTTTGCCCTTTGCGAGCGGAACAAGATATTTTTGCTTCTGCTCTTCGGTACCGAAACCGACGATCGGCCATGCGCCGAGCGATGTGTGTGCCGAAAGAATGACACCGGTACCGCCGTCTACGCGCGCCAGTTCTTCAACCGCAATCGCGTAACTGATGTAATCGAGTCCGGCACCGCCGTATTCCGCAGGAAACGGAATACCAAGCCAACCGAATTCACCCATTTTCTTGACGGCTTCAGTCGGGAACTTGTTTTCTTTGTCTAGAAGAAAAGCGATCGGCTTCACTTCAGCTTCGGCAAATTCGCGCACTTTAGCCCGGAGCGCCTCTTGCGCATCCGTTGTTTTGTAAAGCATTATACGTACCTCCTGCATTTACGAGTTGTTAAAAGGTTATGCTAATTCGAGCGTTCCTTTGTGAGGAGTTCTCCCAGCGTCTGCGTATTCAGCATATCGACAATGGTATCCTGGACACCGGACAAATATTCGTGTACCGCACAGGGTTTTCCGTCCACGGTGTTGCGGGGACAGCAGAAATCGGGATGCAGACAAGCATTGATCTCTTGCTTGTCATCAACAATTTCAACCAACTGATACACGGTTATTTTGTCTAAATCGACCGACAACGTTGCACCGCCATCAGCGCCTCGCGTGATGACAATGATACCGCCTTTCTCCAGTTTCTTCATGATTCGATAGGCAAACTGAAGCGGAAGCTGTTCGCGCCGGCATATCTCAGGTGCCGCTAGTTTTTCTCCGGTGGAGAGCGCACGCACTATGCGGATTGCGTAATCCGTTTCACGAGTGATAAGCAGATTGAATACCTCCTATCAGTTCCAACGCTCTGTTGCTTCCGGACATCCATGTTCTCTGCAGCGTAATGGATTCGGGTACAACTATTTTCTATGTTAAACATAGCATACTGTACATGACTTATCAAGAATAATTTACACGAATTTTATTAATTTTTTTAGTCGAAAGTTTGTACAAAAAAATGTGTCTTTCAAGTCGCCTTCATGTTATAATTTATACCGATATGCGGGCATAGCTCAGCTGGTT
>JAISKP010000055.1 GCA_031260885.1 Eubacteriales Family XIII. Incertae Sedis bacterium | reverse complement strand
ATGATCACGCTGTCTGCGGGAATCACGGAGTAGCGCCAGTCAACGCCCTCGACCTCGACACCTTCATCGGTGATGCCGCGGACGATCTTATCGCCGACCAGTTTGACCTTGTACTGTTTGAGCTGATCTAAGAGCATCATGCGTGTGATCAGTACCATATCAGCCGCAAACTTTTCTTCCGGAATCAGATCCAGTACCGTCACATCGCTCCGCCCTTCCATCGCAAGTGCCAACGCACATTCCATACCCGAAAGACCACCGCCGACCACGACCACACGGTCATTCTGCCCAATCTGTACCTTTCCGCCATCGACATCGATGACAGAATGTACATTGGGTCGGTCATAGCCGGGGAATTTCAACGTAATCGGATCTGAACCGAATGCGAGGAAAAGCGCATCGGGATTTTCGGCGAGGATGTTCTCTTTCGTAGCATCCGTATTCAGCAAAATCTTCGCGTCCGAAGCGGTCACCGACTCAACGGTCCACTTCAGATAGTTGCGCATATCCTGTTTGAACGGATGACCTGAGATATCATGGATCCTGCCGCCAAGCCGGTCGCACTGCTCGATCAACGTCACATCGTGTCCGCGTTCGAGCAGAATGCGCGTCGCCTCAAGACCGGCAGGACCGCCGCCCGCAACCACGACTTTCTTCTTCTTTTTCGCAAGAGGAATCTCCGCGTAGCGGCTCTCTCTGCCGAGCACCGGGTTCACGACACAGCGCAGTGCTTTACCCAAGCTGCATTTGCCGGAACAATACTGGAAACACCGTAGACACGGCCGAGTCTTGTAGGTTTCACCGGTCCACGCATTGTTTAAAAGTTCCGGATCCGCAAGGAACGCGCGCGCCATCGCGACGATGTCCGCTTTTCCGGTTTCGATGATCTCGAGAGACTCATCGATCTGCATAATGCTTCCGACGACCGCGACCGGAATCTTAATGCGGGGATCATTTTTCACCGCTTCACTGTATTTTATGTTGTGGCAGTGCGGATGATAATACGGCGGCATTGTATTGAATGCTGCTTCAAGCGGCATGATGAGCCCCTGTGAAACATGAACCATATCGATATATTCCTGCGCCATATTGATGAAGTCTTTTGTCTCTTCGATCCGCATACCACCGTCGATCCGTTCGTCTCCGGAGATGCGCATCTCGATTGCAATTTCATCGCCGACTTCCTGCCGAATCGCTTTCATGATTTCCAGCGGGAATCTCGCCCTGTTCTCAAGGCTTCCGCCGTACCAGTCCGTCCGCTTATTTGTAAACGGAGAAAGGAACGCACCGAGCAGATTGCCGTGTGCGCAGTGCAGCATCAACATATCGAATTCGGCTTTTACGAGCCGTTTGGAAGCTGTGACGAATTTTTCGATCACGGCATCGATATCATGCTGATCCATTTCCCGAATATACCGCGTGCTGCCGTTTGTTGGAATTGCAGTCGGTGCGAAGACAAACGGTTCAACATTCATTTCCGGATTGGCACCGCGCCCGGGATGACAAAGTTCGATTGAGATCTTTGCGCCGTACCGATGTGCCTCGTCGGTGAGCAGGTTTAATCCGGCAATATATGCATCCTTGTTGACGCTCAGCTCGCCGCCGAAAGCGTTGCCCATCTCTTCATCGACCGTCGTTTCACCGATTGTGATCAACCCGGCGCCGCTCCGACCCTGCATCCCCATATAATGAACAAAATCGGAAGTAACTTCACCGGTTGCCGTGGAAAGACACGAAACCATCGGTGAAAACGCGATTCTGCTTTTTAAAGTCAGTTTTCCGACCTGAATCGGTTCAAATAACTTTCCGTATTTTTCATTTTCTCTGCCATACATAATGTAATTCCCTCTCTCAAAATACAATCGCTATTCTATTGTTTATAGCTCGTTCGGAAAAGTCGTCATACCACCGTCTACCGGAATGGCATGACCGGTGATGAACGATGCATCATCGGACGCGAGAAACAATACCGCATTTGCAACTTCCGAAGGTTTTCCAAGGCGATGCATGGCAACTTTCCTCGTGAAGTTTGCCAGGACTTCCGGGTCTTTCGTGATGTTGTCGGTCAAAAGCGTTTCGCCGATCGGTCCCGGCATGACGACATTGACGCGGATGTTGTCCATCGCATACTCAGCGGCCGCAATCTGGCTCAGCTTATTGACGCCGGCCTTGCTGGAGTGATAGCCCGCAAATCCCCACTGTGTCGCAAGCGCCGCAACCGAACCGGTATTGACGATCGCGCCACCGCCCTGGGTCAGCATCTGACGGATTTCATATTTCATAAGAAGGAGCGTACCCGTTAAGTTGATTCCGACGATCGTATCGAAGAGTTCACGCGTGTAGTCCTTAATATCAACGATCGGAAGCCTGACACCGTCCGGACCGACGCCTGCATTATTTGCTGCGATATCCAATCTGCCGTAAATCTCCACCGTTTTTTCGATCAGACGCTGCACATCTTCTTCAACGGAAACATCGCCTTTGATAAAGACCGCTTCGCCGCCGGCGTCCTTGATTTCTTTTACAACCGATTCACCGGCCTCAACATTCTTGCGCGTATTGACGACAACCTTTGCTCCTTCATTTGCAAATCCAAGTGCGATCGAACGACCGATGCCCGTACCGGCTCCGGTCACGAGCGCAACCTTCCCCTCAAATCTGTCTTTCATAACATAGCTCCTTTCGCCTCTCACATTAACTCATTTTGCTTCATTTTTTATTTGACTGCGCTTACATTATTTACATTTTTTTGATTATTTAAAAATGTTTGGAAGCGCTTTCACATGCTCTCACATTCACATTATGCAGTTCACGAAAGTGCATGTCAATCAAAAATGCGCGCTATATATTCACATCATAGCGAACGGTGACCGGATTGACGTCCGGGCTGCCGCCGGCGACCCAAATTTTCTGTCCTGTGACAAAATCGGACATGCCGGAAGAAAGAAAGAGCGCGGCTCCCGCGATATCTTCGGAGGTTCCCATTCTCTGAATCGGAACCTGTCTTACGACCGTCTGCCTGAAAAATTCTTCTTCATCCATCCCGTCCGGAAATACGACATTTCCCCAAAATGGCGTGCGAATATTGCCGGGGATGATCACGTTCACATTGATATTATATGTGGATAATTCAAAGGCGAGATTTCTCGTCATCGCTTCAATCGCACCTTTCGAAGCATGGTAAGGAATGACGCTGACAACGGGGTTCATCGCACCGATTGATGAAAAATTCACGATCTTTCCGTACATTGCCTTCTTCATATGCGGTACGACTGCAGTCAGATAATAAAGCGGTCCACGCATATTGATATCTGTAATCCGCTCAAATTCGTCCATATCAAAAGTACCGAGCGCACCCCTACCGTGCATCCCCGCGACGCCGCCCGCATTGTTGATCAGAATATCGACTTTACCATAACGCGACACCGTGTCTTCCACGGAGGCGATGACGTCAGCCTGTATCGTCTGATCGACTTTGTTTGCGATCGCGCTACCGCCCTGTGCCGTGATCTCGTCGGCAACTTTCCGCGCCGTTTCAAGATCGAGATCGTTCACAACCACCGTACAACCTTCGGACGCAAATTTTCGGCAAATGGCTTCACCCATTCCTTTTGCACCACCCGTGACAATGGCCACCCTGTTTTCTAAATATAGCATACGTTATTCTCCTTGCTGATGCATGACAACTACCAAAGCCGCTACGGGCAACTTTGGTAGTGATACGAAGTGTCGTTTATGATCAATGAAACACCCCAAAAGGCTATTCACTCAAATCTTATGCGAATACAATCGGCGAAATGGGTGAACCCGAACCGTTTTTGATGTTCAGCGGTGTTACGACGAAGAGTCCTTCGTTCGGGATTTTTGTCAGGTTTGTGAGCCCTTCGAAGATCAGAATATCATTTGGCAGGAAATAGATCGTATGGCACGGCGGCGGAGATACGGGCGATACACGGTTCACGGACGGAATCGTCCCCTGACAGGTATCCGAACCGATCATGCCGATCTTCGCATTCATGAAATATTGGTCGACTTCCACACTGAGCCCCGGCGAGTTCATGCCGTAAAAACTGCGTTCCGGTCCCGTTGCCTCCGGTTTGTAATACTGATCCCAACCGTAGCAGGTCAGGATAATATCACCTTCCTCTGCCTTGTATCCGGCTTTTTCTTCCACTTCACGAATTTCTTTCATCGTCACTTCCCAACCTGCCGCCGGATTGTAAACCGAAAAATCGTACTTTTTATATGTCCCGATGAAATGTCCCGGTTCATATTGTTCGATCGACTTGCCGCCCTCTTTAACGTGCGCGGGCGCATCCACATGCGCACCGACGTGCTCGGCAATCGACAATACCTGGCAATAATAGCTGTCCCGCTCATAGGTGCGGGCATCATCGATGATCCAGATCGGCGGATTGCCCCAGAAACTCGGCATCTCCGTCTCAAACACAGGGGAGATATCATAGGCTTTCAGAGATTTCAGTGCCGCCGCTGCGGCTGCAACATTCGCATTCATCATTTTTCTCCTCCAATAATACTGCACGATAAGACTTTAGACTGTACGACCGATATTATAATACGGCATCTCAATCGCCGTTGCCGTCCCCGCTGTAGATCCCGCAGCTCTGACCGCCGTCTACCATAAGCATCGCACCCGTGCAAAACGGAACCTCATCGCTTGCAAAAAAGACGGCCGCGTTTGCGATTTCCCAAGGCTCAGCACAGCGTCCGAGCGGAATCGTCGGAATAAACTGTGCTTCAATTTTTCCACCCCTTTTCAACATACTCGAGTATGTTGATCCCGGAAGGATCCCATTAAAGCGCAGATTGTACTTTCCGTATTCCATCGCAAGGGATTTGACCATGTTTTTCAGGGCTCCCTTTGCCGCAGAATAAGTCACATTATGCGGTAGACCGTGTTCGGAAGCGACCGAACAGGTATAAATAAAGTTTCCGGAACGCTTCTCCATACAGACGGGCAGAACCTGCCGTGTCAGGTAAAAATTTGCGCGAAGCATGATATCCATCGACAGGTCATAATCCTGTGCCATATCAAACTCGTGGAAATCAAAAAACCTTGCGATACCCGCGTTGCCATAAACAACATCGATCGTCCCAAAGGTATCCAACGTGACCTTTACGAGGTCATCAATCGCTGAAAGATCCGTGAGATCCGCATCGACATATTTCGCGACGCCACCTTTTTCTTTCAGTTGCTGCTCGATGTCAAATCCCTTATCGGTGCCAAGACCGTTAAAGACGACCTTGGCGCCTTCTTCTACAAAGCGATGTACCGTGGCTTCCCCCATACCGGAGGTGGCGCCTGTAACGATCGCAATCTTTCCTTCAAGTCTTCCCATCGTCTATTACATCCTTTATCAGGCGCCGCCGCCTGCCAGCCACAGCGATATTTGTGGGAAAGCAATTAACATCGCTACATGGACGACGTCAGCGGCAAGAAACGGCCAGACCCCCGCATAGATCTGAGAAATCGGCGTCTTTGTAACCTTGGCAATTGCAAAGAGATTTATGCCGAAAGGCGGAGAGATCATGCCGAGCTCCATCATACGCGTGATGATCACGCCGAACCAGATCGGATCGTAGCCGAGCTGTACGATCACCGGAAATATGATCGGTAGCGTCAGCAGGATTGTAGCAAATACGTCCATGAATGCGCCAAAGACAATGTACATGAGAATAATGAGCCCCAGAATCGCAAGCCTCGGAACACCATGTTCCGCATTCAGATTGACGATCGCATTGCCAAAAGTAACAGGCAGATTGCTCATTGTCATAAAACGCATAAATACATAAGCACCGATCAGGATAAAATACGTCATTGCCGAGTTTTTCGCACTTTCCATGAGTGCACTGCCAAAACTCTTGATTTTCAGACGGCGGGTCACAAATCCGACGACAATAGATGCAAACGCACCGAATGCAGCAGCTTCGGTCGGCGTAAAGAGACCGCCGTACATTCCGCCCATAATGATCAGAAAGATCAGGACGACCGGCCAAACTTGACCTGTGGCTTTCCACTTCTCACGCATCGGCACCTTCGCCAGCATCGATGGTGCGAAATCTTTTCGAACACGCACGAGAATCGAAATAACGATGACATAAAAGAGAATCTGCAGGATGCCCGGAATAAAACCGGCCATAAAGAGTTTCCCGATGGACTGTTCGGTAATCGTTCCGTAGATGATAAAACACATGCTCGGTGGGATCAGAATCCCGACGGTGCCGCCGCATGCAATCACCGCGCCCGCGAGTTTCGGGCTGTATTTGTAACGAATCATTTCAGGGAATGCCACTTTGCCCATCGTGACCGCTGTTGTCACGCTATCGCCGCAGATCGCGGCAAAGAATCCGCAGGCAACAGCGGTCGCCATCGCGAGGGAGCCTTTCACGCGTCCGAGCCATTTCGATGCAAAATCAAACAGCGCGGCACCAAGTCCGGATTCTGCAAGCACAATACCCATCATGATGAAGAGCGGCAGACATGACATCGAATAGCTCTGTGCGGAGCTGAAGGGAATGAGACCGAGTACAGTAGTTGTGAAGTCCCAACCCTGCAGATACAGGCAACCGAAAAAACCGACCAGCATCATTGCCCATCCGACCTGCATGCGCAGCATCATCAGTACAATGACGAGTGCGACCCCGATGATTCCAATTGTTTCAATACTCATAATTTATTCACCCTCTTCCGAATTCAATTCCTCGACGATGTCGAACTCGGAAAATCCGTCGTTGCCGCCATCGACGACACTTCCAATGTTTATGCCAAGCTTTTTGTTCTTTACATCTTCGATCATGAGAATAATAAGAGAAAGCAGCATCATTGCAAATCCGAAAGCTGTAATATACATGAACGGCCAATTCGGGATGTGAAGCCTTAAGGTTCCGCCGCCGCGTACGAGCGCAACATGTGCCTGCTGAAGCAATGCCATGATCAGGACACTTCCGGTGATCAGACTGAGAATATTGCAGATCATCACGACCACGAACGGAACCTTTAGGATATCCACGGTGATCATGCCGCGTTTAAATGTGGTATAGCCTACGCCAAAATACACAACGCACACCATTGTCATCGAAATAATTTCCGTACCTCCGGTCAGCGAATCGTTCAGAACCGCGCGCATAAAGATGTCAACGACAGTGACCATCATCATAACGCATATCGCGACCGCACTGAGAATTGCCAGAAATTTTGCAAAAACTTCATAGCCACTTATAATTCTGTTCATACATGTTACCTCCTTCGATGCAGAAACAATTGCAACTTTGCTTTCTATTCGAGCTTCTTCATTCAAATTCCTCCGCACTTGTTGAAATAACGATGCATATAACGGTCTTTATTTAAACCGAAACTGCGAAAGATATACTGTATATCAGATTTCCACAGCACGGTTGAATGCGCTGTGGACGGCATTTCCGATATCGGCCACGCCGCCGCAATCCCCGATCACATAGGTTTCCGGGACGATGTGTTTCAATTCGGTCAAATTCGCTGTTCTCGGCTTCATTCCGAAGGCGGTGATCACGGTATCCGCCTCTATCGTCTCATAGCCCCAGCGCTTATTTTCAATCTCGACGCCCTTATTCGTAATACAGCGTATCATGCGATCGCCGAGAAATTTCACGCCGCGCTCCTTTAGACTGTCTATCAACATCATGCGTGTGATGACGACCATATCCTTCGCAAAATCTTCTTCCGGAATCATGTCGACGATGCTGACCTCATGTCCGGCGAGCGATAAACCGAGTCCGCATTCCATACCGCTGAGCCCGCCGCCGCAAATCACAACCCTTTTCCCGGGCTTCGCTTTGCCTGTATCGACATCGATTACGGAATATACGTTTTCACCGTCAATTCCGGGAATGGGCGGTGTAAACGGCTCCGATCCAAGCGCAATCAGAATCGCATCAGGTTTCTCCGCCCGGACGAGATCCGGCGTCGCATCCGTATTCAGTACGATCTTTGCACCGCAATTCATGGTCGTATTGATCGACCAATTCAGGTAGCGCCGCAGATCTTCCTTAAAAGGCAACAGACTGATTTCATGTAGTCTACCGCCGAGTTTATCATTTTTTTCAAAAAGCACGACATCATGACCTCTTTCAATAAGGGTCTGCGC
>JAISKP010000036.1 GCA_031260885.1 Eubacteriales Family XIII. Incertae Sedis bacterium | reverse complement strand
TCGGTGAACAGCCTGCATTTTGAGGTCAGCATCCCCTTCCATCGAACGAGGTCATACGGCGTGGCATCGAGTCCCATCGCGGCCGCGATCTGATAGGCATAAAACTCGCTGTAAGGCTCAAGGCCTGTGTTCGCCGCGCCGGAGGTTCCACCCTTATAGAGGAAAATGCCTTCGTTTTCCAATCTGCGCCATGCCTTGGGCAACATCCCGTTTGTACTCAGCTCGGGCGATGACTTGAACCGTTGAATGGGCTGCTTTATCCCCGTATAGGCGACGAGAGACAGCGCCGCGGAAAAGCTGTTTTCGTATAGATTGAAATCCGCGAACTTCCCCTTGAACCCCTGCGGGACGACCCAGTAGCAGTCGTTGAGTGACAGCGCCTTTCCGATGTCCAGAAGCCCTTTGGTCTTTCTTTCATTTAGTCCGAGCGACATCAGGATGTAAACGAAATGCGTGCGGTTTTTCGGAATATTCCGATGGGAGAGCCATTTGCGGATATCCTTATTTTCGCCCGACAGTTCCGGCGGCAGCAGATGTTCGTTCTCCTTATCGACATAGTCAATCGTGACGGGTCCCCAATTCGGGTCTCTTGATATCTCCAGCGTGAAGACCATCAACACCCGATCATAAAGCCGCAGTTCATAGGTCGTCCTTTCCTGTAAGATCTCCTTCGCATCATAACCGTCGACGGAAGCCTCTGCCACCATGAGCAGTTCCTGATCCGTCTCCGCCGCGATATCCGAATCGTCGTAATCATTCACATTTTCCGCATTCGGAAGCGGGACGTTTCCGTCGATTGCTACCTGGACATCGATCGCCTGCGCGTACCGGAGCAACAGATCAAATGTCGGGTTGTGCGACCCGCTCTCAAATCTCGAAATGCCCGATACAGACATGCCAAGCAGCTTTGAAAGCTGCGACTGACTGACGCCGCGTTGTTTCCGAAAAGCGACCAACGCAGATATAAGCGCTGCCCGCTGCTCCGCAGTCGTTTTGCTGTGGACGGTTGTGTCGATGATCGTATTCATGCCTTACTCCTTCGCATACTGCGAACTCAAGTAAACGGTGGTTATCATTTATGATAATATTATCATAAATGATAACCACCGTCAAGCCTTGCGTATGATCAGAGATTGCAAGAATCAATGTCTCCATCCATCGATGTTTTTTTCTGTTGACATATGATCTATATTTGATAAAATAAAAATACAAGGGGCATCCGCTCGTGCATGGCGGTTACTCCATTAGGCTTTAAGCCGTCTGAAAAGAACCGTCTGACTGTTTATCACATCAGGCGGTTACTTTTTTCTACTGTCGAATTTTTCGACGCGCGCTCTTTGGAGTGTCTCGTGCGCAAGTTATACGTTGAACAGGAAGTGGATGACGTCGCCGTCCTTGACGACGTATTCTTTTCCCTCGGAACGGATCAGTCCTTTTTCTCTCGCGGCTGCGAGGCTACCGCACGCGATCAGATTTTCGTAACTGATCGTCTCCGCGCGGATAAAGCCCTTTTCGAAGTCGGAATGGATTTTACCCGCGGCCTCCGGTGCTTTGGCGCCGCGCCGGATCGTCCATGCTCTGACCTCGGGCGCGCCCGCCGTCAGGAACGATATCATCCGGAGCAGGTGAGAGGAAGCTTTGATCAGCTTGTCCAAGCCGGATTCCCCGATGCCCAGTTCCTCGATGAAGATCTCTTTCTCATCATCCTCCAGCTCGGCGAGTTCCGCTTCCACCTTTGCGGAAATGACGACGACGTCAGCACCTTCCACATCTGCGATCTCCCGCACTTTCGCCGTGTAGGCATTGTCCGCGAGCGCCGCATCCGCCTCTGCGACGTTTGCCGCATAGATGACCGGTTTTGAGGTGAGCAGATCGAGCGTACCGATCAGCGCGTCTTCGTCTTCCGAAAATTCCTGCGAGCGCGCCGGCAGACCGGACTCCAGTCCTGCCTTCAACTTTTTCAGAACGTCCAATTCCTTTTGCAGATTCTTATCGCCTTTCAGCGCCTTCTGCGTCTTGTCGATGCGGCGATCCAAGATCTCCAGATCCGAGAAGATGAGCTCCAGATTGATCGTCTCGATGTCCGATGCCGGATCCGGCGATCCGGAGACGTGGACGACGTTCGGATCTTCGAAACAGCGGACGACGTGAACGATCGCATAGGCCTCGCGAATGTGACCGAGGAATTTGTTGCCGAGTCCCTCGCCTTTGGATGCGCCCTTTACGAGCCCGGCGATGTCGAAGAACTCGATCGTCGTATAGATGGTCTTCTTTGAATCATACAATTTGTGCAGGACATCGAGTCGCTCGTCCGGCACGGTCACGACGCCGACGTTCGGCTCAATCGTACAGAATGGGTAGTTTGCAGCTTCAGCGCCCGCCTTGGTCACTGCGTTGAATAAAGTGCTTTTTCCGACGTTCGGAAGCCCTACAATGCCTATTTTCATTCGGACTTCTCCGCTGCCGTCTCGTCAACGGCAGTCTCCGGTTCGGTTTTTGCCGCTTCTATTGTTTCCGGCGCTTCTGACTGCGCTTTTTCAAGTTTCGCTTTTTTACGCAGATCCGCTCTGCGGTTCAGAACCACGTAACCGATCAGCGCGGCGATAAAGATGATGACGCTCAGAACCTGCGCCTGCTTCAACACACCAAACAGCATAAGGCTATCCGTCCGAAGCCCTTCCACAAGGCCACGTTCCACGGAGTAGAGCATGCAGTACAGCAGGAAAGTCTGCCCTTTAAATTTGCGATGGCTATCCACGAACATCAGGAACACAAACAAGAGGAGACACCAGACCGATTCGTACAGAAACGTCGGGTGCACGCTTTCGAAAACGCCCGGTGCCGTTTGAATGCTGATCGCCCACGGGAGATCTGTCGGTCCGCCGTGCGCTTCCTGATTGAAGTAATTGCCCCAACGACCGACCGCCTGCCCGATCGGAACGGCTGCAAAGCAGAGATCCAGCAGATTCAGCGGATGATCCTTCCAGAAACGGCAGAGGATCAAAAGTGCCAACGCGCCGAAGATCAGCCCGCCGTGAATCGCAAGACCACCCTCCCTGAGTTGAAAAATCCGCGCCAAATCCAGACCATACCAATCCCAGTTAAACGCCACATAGTAAAGGCGTGCACCGATGACGCCGACGATCACGACAATGATCGCATAGTTCAGCATCTTGTCGGAGGTAACGCCGTGTTTCGGTGCCCGCAGACAGATGATGGCGACGGTGAGCGCGATCGCCAATGCGACGAGTATTCCGTACCACATCACATCAAATCCAAAAACGGTAAAAGCAATTCTATCTGGCGTTGGCATCTGCAATCCTCCTGAAATTTTCCACCGATTCCACCGGGTTCTGCGCTTTGCAGATGGCTGAACCGATCACAACGATATCCGTTCCGGCGCTGATGACCTGCGCCAGGTTTTCCTCATTTACACCGCCGTCTATCGCGATTTTGAAAGAAAGTCTGCCGGCATCCCGCGCCGAAACGAGCCAGTCAATCTTCTCAAGCGCCGATGGAATGAACTTTTGACCACCGTAACCGGGATTCACGCTCATGACCAGAATCTGATCCGCGATGTCGAGCACATAATCCAACGTCTCGGGAATCGTCGCAGGATTGATTGCGACGCCGCATTTCACGCCGAATGATTTGATGAAATTCAGGGTACGATCAAGATGTATACAGGCTTCCTGATGTACGACGATGTACTTCGTCTGATTATTCACAAATCCGGCAATAAACTTATCCGGCGTTTCCACCATGAGGTGGACGTCGAAGGGCTTGTCCGTCTTCCCGATCAGAGAATTTGAGACCGCCGATCCGAACGTGATCTCGGGCACAAAATGCCCGTCCATCACGTCCAGGTGCACAAGGTCTGCGCCCGCTGCGCAGATCGATACAACCTGTTCGCCCAACTTTGAAAAATCGCCCGATAAAATCGATAAGGATATTTGAGCCATTCTACTTTTTGATTCCTTTCTTATTTCTTTCCTGCGCCTCGCCGAGCATTTTGACATAGGTCGCATATCTTGACGGAGCGATCCGGTTTCCTGTCAATGCACCCAGTATACCACAGCCGGGCTCATGCAGGTGTCGGCAGTCGTCAAACCGGCAAGCTTCTCTGTATGGTGCAAATTCCGGAAAATCCCTGTCCAGTTCCGCCTCGTCTACCAGGGCGCCATTAAAGGATGTATATCCCGGGGTGTCGAGAATCTCCGCACCGAAATCCGTCTCGAATATTTCGACATGCCGTGTCGTATGTTTTCCGCGACCGGTCTTATCGCTTACCGCGCCGGTTTCGATGCTTCCGGTTGTTAGGCCGACGTTTTCAGAACCGGAAGCATCCAAGAGCAAATTGATCAGGCTCGATTTTCCGACGCCCGACGGCCCCGCAAAAGCTGCCCTTCTTCCGGCGATCAGCTGTTTTAACCGGTCGATACCGGCATTCGTCTTTGCGCTCGTCTGCAACACCGGATAGATCGTCCCATAAACCGCTTGTATTTCCTGCAGCTTCATCGGATGCGCATCCGGATCCGCAGGGTCGAAACGCTGTCTATTTCCAAAATTTACCATATTACCTGCGCCTGCCTCGTCCAAGTCGGTCTTGTTCACGCATACCGCAGCGCTTACGCCCGCATCCTCTGCCATGACAAGAAAACGGTCAAGAATCTCAAGGTTCGGACTCGGTCTCCTTGCCGCGATGACCGCGATCAGCAGATCCACGTTGGCGACCGGCGGTCTGATGAACGAATTCCTGCGTGGAAGGATCTCATCCACAACGCCTTCCTCCGCATCCTGTATCTCGATGACGACGTCGTCTCCCACATAGGGTGTCATTCCGTCTTTCCGAAATATTCCCCGCGCGCGGCACATAAATGTGCCTTGTTCCGTCTTCACGAAATAGTATCCGGCTAAAGCCTTTACGATGGTTCCGCGTGTCAAAGCGCCGTCAGCTCACATTTCCGGTATTGAAATCGATATTATACACCTTTGACTGGATGTTGGTGTTGAAATATACGATCACCTTCCCTTGCCCTTTTCCCGTAACCGATATTTCTTCACTACCTTCGCTCTGGAAACGATCCGCGTCTCGTATGAGATAATTCTGGCTGCCATCGGCGCTGATCTGCAGAACCGAAAGTTTAAATGCATCAGCCGGTGCGCCCGAGAAATCGATTGTAATCTTGACCGTAGACTCCTTCTCTTCCGGTCCGTTGCTGATCTTAATATCCACGGTCTGTCCTTCGGAAAGCTTCGTGCCGATCTGGAACTGTTGCCACATCACCGTACCCTTTGCATATTCGGTGCTGTAAGCCTGCGTGACGGTGCCCACCACAAGATGGAGCGCTTCAATCGCCGCCTTTGCATCCGCCTCATTCATCCGGATCAGATTCGGCATCTCGGCATCCTTGGATCTGGGACCGAGACTTACCGTGATATCGATCTTGCTGCCTTTCTTCACGGTCTCGTTCGCGGCAGGCGTCTGCGCGATGACCGTATCGATGGCCTTTTCGCTGTCCTCTGAGATTCGGTTTCCGATCACAAGCCCCGCAAGCCCCGCCGCATACTCCGCCTGCGCCTGCGTCTTGCCGAGCAGATCGGGAACCTGCACCGTCTCCGCTTCGGACTCGGCCTTTTCGATCATCTTTTTCAACGCCGCGATATCCGTATCCGATGCGACGGGTACGCCGCCGGGTGCGAAACCGGCAGCAATGAGTTTCGTGATCACATCCTCATATTTCGTGTGATCTGGAATATCGTAGCCCAACGCCCGCAGCCTTGCGATCAGGGCATCCAATTCATCGGATCCCAGACTGAGCGACACACGAACGACCGTCTTCTTGCGCTCCTTGAGTCTTGCGTGCGGAGACTGCGCAGCGACGAGACCCGCTTCATAAATATCGCTGTACACGCCTTCTTCATCCACCTCGAATTTCAGTCCGGCCTCCTCGATCAGCTCTTTTGCCTGCTGTTCCGTCTTGCCGACCACATTCGGGACGACCACCTTATTGTCTCCCGTCAGCCAACCGATGCCTTTAATGATCAAAAAAGCGCACGTAAGCGCAAGAACGACAGCAAGCACCGCCGCGATAATGATCGTCTTTTTGTTCTTTCCGATTTTCTGTATCAGCGAACCGGAACTGCCGCGCGCCGGTGGTCGAACCGTTTCGTCATAATAGCCCTCTTCCGAACGCGAATCATACGCGTCAAAGGCGTCATCCGTCACGCCGTCATCCGGCAGCCCGGCAAAGAGCCCCGCATCCTCTGCATATCTTTTTCCCGCAGCTCTGGGTGCGGGTTCATTCTCCTGAAAAATCGACTGGATCCGCGCGTCCGTAAATGTTCCCGTGATAAAACTGACATTTTTGAGCGCATCCACCATATCCGCTGCGGATTTGAAGCGGTTGACCTGATATTTTTCGGTCGCCTTCAGAATGATCTGTTCAAGTCCCGGCGGAACGACCTTGACGAGCCTTGAAGGCGGAACGATCGGTTCGTTCATATGCATGACAGCGATCGCCACCGGATTGTCCGCGTCAAAAGGCACCCGACCGGTCAGCATTTCATACAGAACGATCCCAAGCGAGTATATGTCCGACTTTTCATCCACATACTGTCCGCGTCCCTGCTCGGGTGAGAAGTAGTGGACGGATCCCATGATCACATTCGAGTCGTTTACGGTCGTCCGGTCTGTCACCGCGCGTGCAATTCCAAAGTCTGTGATCTTGGCGACCTCATTGTCGCCCTCGCCCGATACGAGAATATTGTGCGGCTTCACATCGCGATGAATGATGTTGTTTTTGTGTGCGAAGCTGAGCGCAGATGCGATCTGGACACCGAGGTGGGTGACCTCGTGATAATCGAGCGGTGCGCGCTCCGCGATGATGTCGCTGAGCGGCTTGCCATCCACAAGTTCCATGACGATGTAATAGATATTGCCGTCCTTGCCGACATCGTAGATTGTGACGATGTTCGGATGCGTATCCAGGCTGGCCGCCGCCATGGATTCACGCCGGAAATTCTCCACAAATGTGGTATCTTTCACATATTCCGGACGCAGAATCTTGATTGCGACCATGCGGTTGAGCAACTTATCGCGCGCCTTATAGACGACTGCCATGCCGCCGTCGCCGATCTTCTCGTGGATCTCATATCTTCCAGCCAGTATCTTATAACCCATAAAAACTCCTTTGTGTCCGCACGCTTGTCTTCTCTGCAGATCTCTCCGCGCTTATATCTCCAGACAAATTACCGTAATGTTATCGCCACCGCCTTTTTCGTTTGCGGCATTTACAAGTTTTTTGCATTTTATATTCAAGTCCGGATCCGACAGCGCAATCCCGCAGATTTCCGCATCGGAAAGCTCTCCGGAAAGACCATCGGTACAGAGGATCACCAGATCGCCCGGATCGAGATTGTACAGATAAAAATCGGGCTCAATATTGTACTCAACGCCGAGTGCACGCGTGATCACGTTCTTCTTCGGATGTGTCCGCGCTTCACTTTTTGTGAGCGCACCGGAATTGATCAGGCTGTTGACAAAGGTATGATCTTCGGTGAGTTGACTGATCTCTTCATCGCGGATAATGTACGCCCTGCTATCGCCGATATTGGTGACATAGAGGTCTTTTCCGTTTTCGATATAACAGACAACGGCAGTCGTTGCCATGCCCTTCTTCTGCGGATCGCGTGCGGCCGCACCTAAAATGTCGTTGTTGATCTTCTGAAAACAACGTAGGAAATAACTCTTGAACCAATTTTTACGGTATTTCCCCTCAAGCGCCCCCGCGTTGTCCACCGGGTTTGCATATAGAAATTCCTCGATGCCGTTGACCGCTTTGCGACTCGCAAAATCGCCGCAGTTCTGCCCGCCCACGCCATCGGCTACCGCAAACAGATTTTCTTTCGGAAGCAAAAGCAACGCGTCCTCGTTGCGTTCGCGTCTTCTTCCGACATCTGTTTTGAATCCCGATTTAATCATTCATCCGCTTCCTTGCTGAAAAGACCGCCTCACTCATCGCGCCCACCGCCGCATCTACAGCGGCATATCCTTCTTGCGCATCTTGCAAATGTAAAAACCGTCCGTATTGTCGACATTCATCAGAAGCTGTCTCTCTTCAAGCTTCTCAAATATCGGGTACCGTTTCAGGAAATCGGCAATGACCAACTCGTTTTCACGGCGTAAAATCGTACAGGTGGAATAGACGAGGATGCCGCCGGGCTTGACATATCCTGAGGATGCCGCAAGAATATCTCGCTGCTTGATCGGGAGCTCACGCATGTCACGGTCATACTCTTTGTATTTAATCTCCGGTTTTTTCCGTACGGTTCCGATCCCGGAACAGGGCGCATCTACGAGCACACGGTCCGCCTTCCCCGCGAGTTCGGAATCCGATCTCGTCGCATCCCAAGTCCATGTTTCAACAATGCTCACGCCCAGACGTTTCGCCTGCTCCTCGATCTGAACCAATTTACGCTTATAGATATCGAAAGCATAGATCTTCCCGAAATTATGCATCGCTTCGGCGATCGCCATCGTCTTCCCGCCGGGTGCCGCGCATACATCGATCACCGTATCGCCGGGTCTCGGGTCGAGCACATTCACCGTTTCGAGCGCCGCCTCATCCTGCACCGAATACAGACCACTTTGATAGAACCTCCCGCTGATCACATCGTTGCCCTCCGTAATCAGCATGTTGTGGTATTTCTCATTGAACGACACCTTGTAGCCTTCCGAAACGAGCCTTCTGAAAAGATCGTCGCGATCTGCCAGGAGCGTGTTCACTCTGATCGTGAGCGGCGGAATCGTATTTCCCGCAGCGAGAATCTCTTCTGCCTCGCGCACGCCGTATTGCTCAATCAATTTTTCAACGATCCAGTCGTTGTAGCTATACTTGATCGAAAGATATTTGATCTCATCTTTGCTGCGATCCGGCAGCTCCACATATGCTCTGTCCCGAAGATATTGGCGCAGCACGCCGTTGATGAAACCTTCCCGACCCCGGGCAAAGCGTTTTGCGAGGTTGATCGTCTCGCTGACCGCCGCATAGTCCGGTACGGAATCCATAAACAGAATCTGATATAAACCGATGCGGAGCAGCGTCTTATCCGAGATGTTCAGCTTATCGGTTGGAGTCTTCACAAAGTTCCCAATCACATAATCAAGGTATTTTTTCTGTCTTAAAACGCCGTAGGAAAGCTCGCGGACAAATGCGGGAAAATTCGGTTTGAACCGCGCGATATAATTGTTCACAATAATATTGGAATAAGCTTTTTTTTCGGAAACATCCTTCAATATAAAGAATGCAGTCTTTCTGTTTACGTCCATGACTCCTACTTTCTTCAGGAAAACCTCGTGCCGATTTCCAATTTATTTCCGAGCAAAAAATCCCTGATCCGCATCGGCTTTTTGCCGGGTAGCTGAATCACATCGAGGATCACGGATCCTGCGCCCGAAATGATCTCAATTCCTGCGGTCGAAACCGCGGTAACGGTGCCGGGCGCTTCATGCAACGCGGTGACATCCGATCCTGCGCCGGTATGTGCTTCACGCAGTTTCACTGCCGCTCCGTCCAGATATGCAAATGCACCGGGAGACGGATTCATCGCTCTGATCCTGTTTACCACGGCATCTGCCGAAAGGCTGAAATCAATGTGCGCCTCTTCTTTCCGGATCATCGCCGCATAGGTCGCCGCTCCCGCAGTCTGCGGAATACGCGGTGCCGTTCCGTCCTTGATTTGCTCAAGGTTTTCAAGCAGCAGCGCCGCACCCAGATCTGCAAGCAGATCAAAGACCTGTCCTGTATTCAGACCCTCGACGTTCACACTTTTTTGTGCGATGATGTCGCCTTCATCCATGCCTTCAGACATATACATCAATGTGACGCCGGTTACGGATTCACCCGCTTCCACCGCCCGGTGTATCGGCGCCGCGCCCCTGTATTTCGGAAGCAGCGATGCGTGGATGTTCACACATCCACGCGGTGGGATATCCAGAATGGTCTTTGGTAAAATTTTACCATAAGCAGCCACAACGATCAAGTCGGGTTTTAGCGCACGAAACATCGCGATCAAGTCGTCATTCTCCTTGATCCGATCCGGCGAAACGACCGGGAGCCCACGTCCTATTGCTGTTTTTTTCACAGGCGTCGGTGTCAGGTGATGACCCCGACCGCTCGGTCTGTCCGGCTGTGTCACAACCAGAACAAGATCATTGCCATCGTCTGCCAGCGCATTGAGCGCGGGAACCGCAAAATCAGGCGTCCCCATATAGACGATTCGTGTCACGACTCCGGTTCCTCTAAGGATGTCGCAATATCCGTAAACAAAATGCCCTCTAAGTGATCGATCTCGTGGCAGAGCGCCTTCGCAAGAAGACCTGCGCCTGTCACCTCGAATTCTTTTCCGTATCTGTCCTGCGCCTTGACCCGGACGATTTTCGGTCGTTTTACCATACCGGACACACCGGGAATAGACAAACAGCCTTCCGATTCTTCCGTTTCGCCTTCGGCATACGAGATGACCGGATTGATCAGCTCATATTTCATCTGCGCCGTTTGTTCCGGCGGGTTTTCCCGTGCGGTTTCAACGACTTCATCCGATGCTGCCTGACGCGGTGTCACATCGATCACGACCGCCCGTCGAATGATGCCGACCTGCGGTGCGGCAAGCCCGACGCCGTTCGCATCGGTCATCGTCTCCCACATATCATCCAGAAGTTCGTGCAATCGTTCGTCGAAGACTGTGACCGCTTTCGACTTTTTTCTCAATATATCATCGCCTTCGAGGACGATCTTTCTAAGTGCCATAGATACGCTCCGTATTTTGTGAATTCTATTGCAGTGAAAACGGATTTACATCTATTATTATACGCCATTTTGCATTCTTGCCTGTATTTATTTTTCGTTTCAGTTCTGAAAGCAATTCCTCATATGCCCGGCGGCGTTCCGGCTTCACCTTGAGATAAAGACGGTAACGATATTCTTCTCCGAGCTTATAAATTGCCGCTTTCTGAGGTCCGAGCAGATTGCCCGCCGCATCCGGATCCGAAACGGTTCCACGCAGAAAATCATCCCGAAACATCGCCGCACCCGCCGCCGCCGCCGCATCCGAAGCCGCAACGGCCGTGATCTGAACGACATCTGAAAACGGCGGATAGCCCATGAACTCTCGAAACCGCAGTTCGGTCTCATAAAAACCCATGTAATCGTTTGCGATTGCAAAACCGATCGCATAGTTGTCCGGCATATAAGTCTGCACGACCACTTCGCCGCATTCATCGCCGCGCCCGGAACGCCCCGCCGCCTGCGTGATCAGCTGAAATGTCCGCTCCGCAGATCTGAAATCCGGAATATTCAGGCTTACGTCCGCGGCGATGACGCCGACCAAGTCCACATTCGCAAAATCAAGTCCCTTTGCAACCATCTGGGTTCCGATCAGCACATCCGTCTTCTTCTTTTCAAAGTCCTGCAAAATCCGAGCTGCGCTGTCTTTCTTCGCGGATGTATCGAGATCGAGCCGCGCGATCCGGACATCCGGAAACGCCGCGGCGGTCAATTCTTCCACCTTCTCCGTTCCGATTCCGAAGTGCCTCAGGTGCGGACTTCCGCATTCCGGACAGGTGCCCGTCACCTCCACAGAAGCGCCGCAGAAATGACAGATCGCTTTGTCCGCACGTTTATGCCACGTCATCGACAGACCGCAGTGCGCGCAGCGCAACACAAAACCGCACTTTCGGCAGGAAATGAACGGGCTATAGCCCCTTCGGTTTAAAAACAGGATCGTCTGCCGCCCTCCGGAAAGGCTCGACTGCATTTTTTCATAAAGGGCGGCGCTGAAAATCGACTTGTTTCCGCGTTCAAGCTCGCTGCGCATATCCACCGCCGTCACCTTCGGCATGGGGTTGTCGTTGTAGCGTTTCGAAAGTGTCAACAGCTGATACAGTCCGGACTTCGCCCGGTACATCGAAACGACCGACGGCGTTGCGCTACCCAGCACGGCAACCGCATTGCAGGTTCTTGCACGTTTGACCGCAACTTCGATCGTATCGTACTTTGGCGTCATGTCCGACTTGTAGGTGGTTTCATGCTCTTCATCGACGATAATCGCGCCGATGTTTTCGAAGGGCGCAAACACGGCGGAACGGGCGCCTACCGCAATGTCCGCAATGCCGTTTTTAAAGATCGGAAGAG
>JAISKP010000222.1 GCA_031260885.1 Eubacteriales Family XIII. Incertae Sedis bacterium | reverse complement strand
TCATCCCCGATGATCGAAGGCGTGCAGGTCGTCGCGACGAAGATGATCTTCGGCGCATACGTCCTGTCGGCGCCGATCACGGCGTCGATCAGTTTGTCCGCGCCGCCGGCAATGACGTCCTCGTTTTTCAGATTGGAACTGACCCAGATCAGCCTTTCCCTTTTTATGCCCCGCACGGCGCTGGCACTGCGCGTGCCGAATTCCATCATATTGCTCTGGGATCCGCAGCCGACCGGACCGTGTACGACGACGACCGAATCCGGTATGGTATAAGCCATCTGAAGCGTTAGCTGCAGCTGACATGCATTGGCTTGCGAGAAGCGCCGTTCGCAGTTCGCCGTGCAGCCCTGCCTTGCGCCTTCTCTTAACCGTCCGACACAGCCGCCATAGGACATCGTGACGTTGCCCCTGTTTTCCCGTACCGGCGGTATCTTGTTTTCATAATAGCCCATTCCGCAATCTCCTCTGTATCCGTCCCTACCGGACAGAAATGACTTTCCCGATCAAGTCTTCCAACAGCGCGAGTCCGCCGTTAAATCCCGCATAGCCCCTGCCAACGATGAGCCTGTCCGTAATCGGAAAACTCACCGTTAACAGATTTGCGCCGATGATTCCGGCGAAGTCCTTTTCAAGCGAACTGCCGAGGATATAAGCGGGAGAAAACGCATCGAAATATCTGTCCGACACGAACTGCGGGAATTGTTTTGTGAAATATTTGATGATCTTTTCGCCATCGGTCTCGAAGATCAATTCGGGCTGCGTGGAAAAATGATAGCCGTTAAAGCGATCCTGCAGCGCTTGTTTTTGATCTTCGTCCAGTTCATCTGTGATGAAGACATATTTTCCGATCCAACCGATCTCGTCGATCAGATACTTCGTGAAGGATACCGCCCTGTTTGCATTGCTGACCAGAACCGCATAAAACTGAAAATCCGAATCCGCGTATAGATCCAAGGTGTGTTCCACATAGGCATAGTATCTTTCGAATTCGCGATCCAGTGTCTTTTTCAGCACGTTCTCCTGGACCGGCAGCAATTCGGACAGCCTGACGAGAAAATCGCGCGTCGCCTGCGCCCCGACCGGCAGATCAAAGATCTCATACGGAATACCGTGGCTGATCTTCACCGCCTCCAGCTCGCTGATGCCGTAGACGCTTGAGAAGGTGATGTTGAGCGCGGCTTCCCCTGCCGCTTTGATGTTGTCAATCGTCTGATCGGGCGTAAAAAAGGTGTTTACTTCCAGACCGAGCGCCGAGAGAAGCCGCTGGATTTCTTCCAATTCGCCCCGGAAGAAAGGGTCATAGGACGGCACGATGCCGAAAATATTGACCAACTTCGGATTTTTTTGCGCAACGGGCTTGATGAAATATTCAAACAGTCCGCCGATGACCCGTTCGTAGCCCTTGTAAGAATTTCCTGAAAACCCCGCCGTTTCAATGTAGAACAACGGCGGATTTTCGCCCGTTTCATTGAATGAATTCGTGACGCCCCTGATGTCATCGCCGATGATCTCGGACATGCAACTGGTCGTCAC
This sequence comes from Eubacteriales Family XIII. Incertae Sedis bacterium, assembly GCA_031260885.1. Lineage (GTDB taxonomy): Bacteria > Bacillota > Clostridia > Peptostreptococcales > Anaerovoracaceae > JAISKP01. The sequence continues at coordinate 13,952 of JAISKP010000222.1, read as the reverse complement.
GATAAACAGGTCGGCGTCGATCACTTCAAAAGTGGTTCGGATCTGTTCGTCGAGTCTGTCCGTGCCGCCGAATACGATATCCTTTTCAAGCAGTCCGGAGCTGGATACGCTGTTCCCGCTGCAATATCCCGAGCCGTAGTAGCCGCTGCCCGCAAACGCGGCAGAGAATAAATTGCCGCCGCATCCCTGCGACGCGTGGACGATCGGTGCGACCCTCGGCAGCGCTGCGATGGTCGCTAGGGCACCGCCCAGCATGCATGAAAACCTCGGTCTTTCAATCGCGCTCAATTTACAGCACCTGCTTTCTTGTATACAACGCTGTGGACAGATAGCGCTCGCCGGTATCCGGAAGCAGTGCGATGATATTTTTGTCTGCGAATTCCTTTCTTCTGCCGATCTGCGTCGCCGCATACAGCGCCGCACCGGAGGAGATGCCGACCAAAAGGCCTTCCGTTCTGGCGACGGCTTCCGAAGTCTCAAAGGCATCCTCGCTTCTGACCCGGAAGACCTCATCCACAGCATCGAAGGAGAAGACCTTCGGTACAAATCCTGCGCCGATCCCCTGGATCTTGTGAGATCCGGGTGCGCCGCCGGAAAGAACCGGAGACTCATAGGGCTCTACGGCGATGATTTTGACCTCCGGAAGCTTCTCCTTGAGCGCTGTTCCCACACCTGTAACGGTTCCGCCGGTACCGACCCCCGCGATGAAGGCAGACACTTCACCTTCGGTATCCCGCAGAATCTCCTGTGCGGTGGTATGTTTGTGTATTTCAGGATTTGCCGGATTGCCAAACTGCTGCGGTATGAACGCGGACGGAATCCCGGCCGCCAATTCCTCCGCCTTGCGAATGGCACCTTTCATGCCCTGTGCACCCGGCGTCAGAATGATCTCCGCGCCCAAAGCCGCAAGCAGGCTGCGCCGCTCGACGCTCATGGTGTCGGGCATGACCAGGATGATCTTGTAACCTTTCGCCGCAGCGACAAAAGCCAGACCGATGCCCGTATTTCCGCTCGTCGGTTCGATGATGATTGTATCCTGCTTGACGATGCCCCTTTTCTCCGCATCCTCGATCATCGCTTTGGCGATCCGATCCTTTACGCTTCCCAGCGGATTGAAATATTCCAGTTTGACGATCAACCGCGCCGAAACTTCCGCTTCCTGCGAATACCGGTTCAGGTGCAGCAGCGGCGTGTTTCCGATCAGGTCTGTCAGGCTCTCAGCGATTCCCGGCATCATGTTCTCCTCTGTCAAAATCTCAAAAAATCTCATCAAAAAAGGCAGAACCATTCTGTAAATGGTTCTGCCTCCGGTGATTCCGGTCAGCATACATTTCATACTTATCATATATATTTAGTATGTTATGTATGTTACTATGGAATCCAGCTTTTGTCAATAGACTTTTAAATCTTTCGAATCTTTATTTTGCTTTTTCGTTAAATTCGTTCGTCGCCACCTGATCAAAAGTCCATTCGTTTTTCAGCGGTTGATACGAATTGCCCGAGCTCAACAGTTCCAGCCAGATCGTCGTATGATCTTCCGTGATCAATGCGTCAGGCGCATAGTACGTCTTCGCAAAAATGTCCCCGTTGAAGGCATCGGCAACATCCTCGTAGATCTTGCGGGCTTCGTCCCAATTCGTATCGATAAAATTATTCGTTTTCGCGATGGCTTTGATGAAGCGCTTCACGGCTTCGGGATTCTTTTCGATGAATTCATTTGTAAAATACCAGCTGCGGTCACCGCCCGTTTCACCGAGGATATCGTAGTCATCGAAGAGAATTCTCATGTCGGGATACAGATTGCCCGCGGCGTCTATGGGCAGATGCAGCCCGGCGACATCGATGTCTCCGGCTCTGACCGATTCGACCAGCGTCTCTTCGGGTGAAATCACGAATTCGACCTTTCCTTTTGCATCCTCTACGCCGTCCTGTCTTACATATTCAAGCGGATAGCCCACGAGGCATCCGCCGTAGTCGACGACGCCTACCTTTTTACCGACCAAATCCGCACCTCTTGTAATGGGGCTGTCGTTTGCAACGAGATAGATCATATGCGGGATACCGTCCCTGGTCTCTATTTCGCCGGCCACCCCTTTGATGGTTGCACCGCCGTCGATGGCAACGATGCCCTCCGATACCATGACCGAGATCATATCCACGTTGCCGGATAAGAGCGCCGAGATCATCTGCGGCTGTTCCACGTTGGCGATCGGTTCGATCGTGATGCCTTCTTCTTCAAAAAATCCCTTTTCAATTCCGATCGCAATGGAATTCATGAATACGGGGTTGGAATATACGCTCGCGGCCTTGAGCACGATGTTCCCGTCTTCGCCTACTGCTGCACTTCCGTTCGAATCCTTGCCGCAAGCTGACAGTCCGCTCGTCAAAACAAGCGCGAAGATCAATGCGGCGACCAGTACTTTCTTCATCTTTTCCTCCTTTGTTCGGTACGATGACCCGGCGGCAAAACTGCGCCGCCTTTCCTGAATCAATAAACCATTACTGCTCTATAAATAAATTACTCTTGCATTACTTTGCGGATTCACGCGCTCAGATGCTGACCCGGATTTCCTGCCACCTGGTCAGGAAGTTCTCGAGCTTGGCGATCAGAAAATTCGTCAATACGCCAAGTATTGCAAGGGTAAGGATCCCGACATACATCTTGGGGATCTGATAGGCATGCGACGCGACGAAGATCATGTAGCCCAATCCGTGTACCGCGCCGACCATCTCCGCGCCGACGACGACGAGCAGCGCAATGCCGGCGGAAAGCCGGAAGCCTGCGAGGATGTAGGGCGACGCCCCGGGAAGGATGACTTTGAAAAACAGACCGAAGCCGCTGACCGCCATGGACTGCGCGGAGCGAATCAGCGTCGTATCCACATTTTTCACGCCCTGTATGGTGTTGATCAGCGTCGGGAAGAAAGTCCCCCAGATGATGATCGAAATCTTTGACAGGGATCCGACGCCGAGAAACAGAACGAACAGCGGCAGGATCGAAAGAATCGATGTGGCGCGGATCACCTGAAGCAGCGGATCCAGAAATTCTCCGACCTTGGAGAACCAACCCAGCAGCGCACCGAGCGGAATGGCAACCGCTTGCCCGATCAAAAGACCGATCACGACCACCTCCAGACTGCCGATGGTGTTCAGCAAAAGCTCCCCGCTGACGATGAGATCCTTAAACTCCACAAGAATGTCTATCAGCGGCGGGATATACATGCTGTGCATATAGTTCGGCAAAATCAGCCAAATGATGAGCACGATGATAATAGCCGTCGATTTTCGGACAATGCGAAAAAGAATATTGGATTGCTTTCTCTCGTTATTGCTGCGATCCGACATGACAAATCACTTCCTTTTCAGCCCTGCTTTCGGGCGGGATTCCTGCTTTCACAGGGAACATTGACGTAGCATTTTCCGCAGCCGTAATACGGCGGTCTTTCTTCGAGGTTCTTATGCAAAAAATCCGAACACGGTTCATATGCCTTTCCGGTCAGAAGATCTATTGCTTTTACGGGACAGTTTTTTGCACATTTCCCGCACATCGTACAGTTGTCCGTAAGCCCCGTGTAGGTGGGTACCGTCGGTTCAAACAAAAGCGAAGTGATTACGCTGAAGAAGGTTCCGGCCACGCCTTTCTCGGTGATCAGCCCCCGGGACAACGAAAACGTTCCCAGTCCGGCGGCGTACCCGGCATGTCGTTCAGACCAATTCGAGCTGAATGCCTTCTTGCCGTCAGCCTGTATCTCTTCAAAATACCGGAACCGATCATCGCAGGTGGGGACCACCGCCTCATAGCCTTCCGCGATCAGGGCATCCTTCAAGGAATTTGCAAACTGGAGCGCACTGGCGTCCCCTTCGATTCTCGCATGTTTCCATTCGTCGGACGGCCAGCCGCCGCCCCTGTTGCTGATCCGGATCCGCTCGGAATACGGAAAGAAAAATGCGATGACCGTCTGCGCTTCGGGAAGCCAGTATTTCGGCGGTTCCATCTTGATCCGGGCTTCCGGATTATCCTTCAGGCTCGTAAGCACTTCATTATCGGCCGATGCGAAAGCGAAGATCGGTTCGTCAAGAACGCGCATCCCCGCCAGCTCCGGACGAAGCGCCGCGTCTTTGCTTATAAAGTTGTACGCTGATACCGTGATATACGCACGCGCTAATTTCTGAATCTCATCTTTTTCCATCGCTTTAGGATCTCTCCGCTTTCTTCTGCACTTTATTTAAGACATCGAACTGTTTTCTCATGCGTCCTATTTAAGACACCGAACTGCTTTTCTCATGCGTCCTATTTAGAACACGGAACTGCTTCATAAAAAAAGGCAAAACGCCTTTTATAGGGGTTTTGCCTCCGGTGTTCCGGTCAACATGTTACATATTTTACATATATGTTTTATATTAATTATGAATGATATCACGTTTCCTTTTTTCTGTCAAGAGGTGCTTTCCTGCGGAAAGTTTCGATCGTTCGAGAAGATCCTTGTCAAAAGAGTTGAGAACTCGAACAAACGTCAATTCCCGTAGCAAAAGACCGCCTCACGCGAGGCGGTCTTTTCTCACAATATCAATAGCAATATTCATAGTGCTTCGTCAGGGTCACAGGGTCATAAGTCATAGAGGCACACTTGTACCTGACCCTCCTATGTTCTCGTCTTACATCTCCGTGTAGCCTGTCGGCAGATCAAAGGCACCGGCCGGAACTCTGTTGGACGCGTTTGTGATAATCATTACGGTCTTATATCCTTCGTACTCGGATTCGAATCCATAGACCTTGCCACCGTCCATATAGTATTTGACCGATACGCCCTCCGAAGTATATTCTTCGTAAGGAAGCGTCTTGCCGTCGATCTCGCCCGTGCCGGATCCCACCAATTCAATACCGGAGTAATCGGTTGCCAGACCGCCTGTCATATCCGCACCCGAGCCGGCGATTTTGATCATGAATTTGTTCGTATCGTCGATTACATAAGTCGTGCCGTCTTTGATGATGATCCTCGATTTGATCTGTTGACCGCCCTGTGTCATCTCGGAGGCAATCGCGATGTTATCGCCGTCCAGCGCCATGCTGCCGGCGGCTTCGGTCGTCTGCCCGCCGCCCTCTGACAGCATCTTATAATCGTAACTGAACGTTCCGCTCTTCATCCAGCTGATCAGCGAATCCATCGCCTGCCCGCCGCCACCGCCGCCGCCGACCTTGTCGGAATTCTCTGAAGCCGTAGAATCTTCTTTCGCTTCATCCGTTTTCTCCGCCACGGAATCCTTGGATCCCGTGTCTCGCGCCTCAGACGAACCTGTATCGCTGCGATCTGCACCGGGCAATATGTCAAGGCCACAGGCGGTCGACGCAAACACCATCACAAATACCAATGCTGCAATCCATAATTTCTTCATTTTGTCTCCTCCTATTTTCACCTGCATGACGATTAGTACACCAATTTGTAAATGTCTACCGCTTCATAGAGCGAACCCAGAATACTGCTCACGAACGTCGCCGCAACAATCGACACTACAATACCGATGATAATACCGATGATCGTCAGGATCAATACGGCAGCGGATAGATTCTTGCGGTTTCTGTTCTTTGAACTGGCAGTCCAAACGATACACATGATGAAGCCTATCAGCGGGATCGCAAACAGAATCAAGGTACCGATATAACCGATGACACTGATCGGGTCATTGGAATAAACTTTGACGGGCGTCTGCTGCACCGGCAGGTTCTGCGGGGCAGGGGCAGGCTGGGCGTAGGTCGGCGCCGGTGCTGCTTGAACGGGCGTCTGCTGGGCGTAGGTCGGTGCCGGCGTTGCTTGAACGGGCGCAGGCTGGACGTAGGTCGGCGCCGGTGCTGCTTGAGCAGGCGTCGGCTGAGCGTAGGTCGGTGCCGGTGTTGCTTGAACAGGGACAGGCACCTCTTGAGCGGTCACCTGCGCCTCGGAATCGGATTGTGAACTTCCGCACACTGCACAGAACTGGGTGCTGTCGTCGATCTGGGCACCGCATTTAACACAAAAAGCCATTTTATATCTCCTTTTCTATTTCAAAATCTGAAATTTGCCGATTACGGGAAGCGGTTTGCAGATACCTTTTACAGCGGCCATGATTCCGAAAATGAGGAATACGATGCTGTATGCCGAATAAGCCAGCCAAAGCAGGATCCCGATGATCCATCCGACGATCGGAATAACGGCAAGGATCAGGGAGAGTATTGTGATGACGATTCCAAGCCCCGCGAGTGAAATCAGAAAGATGAGTCCCTGGTTTGAATGATAGCGCGAAAAACGCGAGGATTTCGGCGCTGCAAGGATTGAAATGAGGACGAGCGGGCCGAAGTAGGCAAGTACGCCGTATACTTTGTTCGCCGCCGCGTCCTGTTCCGGGCTTGCATAGACCGGCTGCGCGGTCTGTTGCTGACCCGGCTGCTGATAGCCACCTTGCGGCGCACTTTGATATCCGGGCTGTTGACCATCTTGGGCTCCCGTGTTCGGTGCTTGCGCGGACGTCGGGTTTTGAGCCCCGCAGGCCGGACAAACTGCCGCGTTATCTTCTACCTGTGCACCGCATTTGTTACAAAATGACATTTTTTGTTCCTCCTTTGTTTATGAACTATAAAAACAACTAAAAATTCGACTTATTGCTAAAAGGGTATTTTGAGAACCCTGTCTAACCTGTTCACCGGATGATGCCCCCGTCCGAAAGAACGCTGCGTTTATCTGTTAAATCTTTGTGCCGCAGGATCCGCAGAACTTCGTCCCCGGCGGATTTTGCTCCCCGCATGCCGGACATTTACCGGGCACAGCGGCGGGTGCGGCGGCTTCGGACAGGTTTGCCCCACAGTTGTTGCAGAACTTCACGGTCAATGCGTTTTTCGTGCCGCATTTCGGACATTCCCGCAGATCCATCGACGCGCCGCAGTTGTTACAGAATTTTCCCGTACCGGCGGGTTTTCCGCATACGGGACAGATGGTGGTCTTGCTCTCAATCTCCCCCTGCCAGACCGTCGCGGTCTTTCCTGCATCCTCGATGTTGCGCTTCATCGCATCGGCCCGCGCCTTGGCGACAAAGACTTCCTGCCTCGGCGCACAGGAAACACAGAGTCCTTCGTCCTCATTCCAGCACGAATCACAGACGTATTTGTTGCAGGACGGACAGCGATGGAAATGTTGCTTTGCTTCATTCTGCGCGTGTTCAAATGCGGTCTCATGTTCCTTCTGCCATTCCGGAGATCTTCCGTCAAAGCGTTCACCGAGGACGTTGCTCGCGCGGTCGGCACCGTAGCCAAGGTTGTGCGCTCTGCCGCCGACAAGGCTTCCGAGGATGCTCGCCCCCTGTCCGACGCCGCGCAGAAGTCCTTTCTTTTTGTAGGTTTCGGATTCGATGAAACTGCTCTTATAGCCGTCGCTGCACACGTCGCAGTAGAACGTGAATTGAAACCCTGCTTCCGTTGAATTGTCTTCGTAGTTTCTCGTAAATGATTTCAGCATTTTTGCCCTTCCTCTCTTTTCTACACGATCTACCTGGGTGGGTTTTGCGCTGCCGGTGCGGATGGCGTCAGCACGCGGTATTTGTCCTTGATCTTTTTCCCGCAGGCGGTGCACTTTGTATTTTCATAGAACTGCATGACGCCGCAGCGCGCATTCGGACATCGGATCGTAAGCCGCGTTCCGCAGTTTTCGCAGGTTTCCTGTACGAAGGTTCGTCCGCCGCAGACGGGACAGATGATGTACAGCGGTCTGCCACAGCCGGCGCACAGCGCCTGCCCTTTTTCGATGGGGCGCAGGCAGGTCGGGCAGAGAAAGCCGAAGGGACTGCTCGACGCACAGGTCGGACAAAACCGCGCGTCCCGGTCGATGAGTGTACCGCAATGGATACAGGGTTGTTTATAGTCAGCCATTTTTTATTCTCCTATCCAACCGGATGGCGGCGTCTGATCGCCGCATCCTTTTGCACGACGAAACACCGTACACGCTTACTCGATGCGACCGCCGCACTCGCCGCAAAATTTTGTCCCCGGCGGATTTTCGACGCCGCAGGACGGACAGAGCGCCTTTGCGGGTGCGCCGAGCTTCGTGCCACATTCTTGGCAGAAATTGATGCCTTCGGGATTGAGCGTCCCGCAGTTCGGACAGGTGCGGGCTCTTTCCGCCTGCTGTTTCTCCGCTTCCGCGCTTTCCTGTTCCGCCTTCATTGCCGTCACAGAACCCTGCGCCTCGGCGATGCTGCTTCGAATAAGTTTCAACTTATCCGCTTCCTGCGGGTAAGCTGCGGCGCCATTCGAATCCATGACCTTGCGACCCACCTCAGCGAGTAGTTCCTGTTCCTTCTTTTGAAGATCCGCAAGCTCCTGTTGCGCGGTGAACAGTTTGACGCTCGGGTCATCCTGCGGGACAAGCCCCGATTTCGCCAAGCCGCCAACCAGACCACCGAGCGCACCGCCGAGTCCTCCAAATAAATCGTTACCCATCTTTTACCTCCTTAAAAAATACTTCCTTACGGGTTGTACCCGCGAATACCTTTTTTGAGATCCCTACCCGCCCGCGCGTAGCAATTGAAACACACATCCTCGTCCGCACCTTCACAGAACTGAAAACAGTCATCACAGACCCATTGCTCAAACCGCGCGCAGTAATTGAAGTGAAACTGCGCTTCGAGATTTGCCCGTTCAAAGGCAACCCTATGTGCCTCGCTCCAAAGCAAGGATTTTGTCTCCTCGTGCACGACCGTCGAAAACTCGGATTGTTCAAACGGGATATCCGAACTGGTCCATTCGCGCTCGCAACGGTCACAATCAAACCCGAAAGCAAAGTGCTTTTGATCGGAATAGTCCGTCGTTTTTTTCGTAAGTGCAGCAATCATCGTCCTCACACCTCTTTGTTTCTGTCCCGATGTGCAAACTCTATCACCACGAACGGTGTTTGACTACCTATAAAACTTAATAGGTAGCCCAAAACAGCTAAATTTCAACCATATTTTGACTTTGAAAGGGAGATTAAAGGCCGCCGTACTGGGCGAAGAGCTCTGTCCGGCTCTGAATGTCGAGCTTGCGGTACAGGTTTTTGGAATGAAAGTTCACGGTAGCATAGCTCACCCGCAGCGTAGCCGCGATCTGTTTCGGAGAAGCCTCCGTCAACAGCATCGTAAAAATTTCCATCTCACGCGGCGTAAGCCCCAGATCGCACGCTTTGTCCAGCTGCTCGGTCTGCCGAAACGCCTCCGCGTAAAGCGGTATGTCCGCCATATGATAGCCGTCCGTCCAGTCGGTGCGGAACAGCTTATCCTGCAGCAAGGGTGAAAAGAGGAAACATATGAGCATGAGCACGAGCACCGCAGGAAAAGCGAGCGCAAGATTCGGTGCGCGCAGGTGGTCGTAGAGAAAATCGAAGACGCCGCTGATGACAACGTAATTCACACAGGCGAACAGGCAGCATAGACGCAGCAGCCGGAAAGAAGCGCTGCGTTTGAGTGCGCCGCCCAGCAGATAATAGATGATCATGAAGCCGAGTCCTTCACCGATGCCGTAGAGCAAGGATCCTGTGTTCACCGCAAAGATCGACGCATAGTGCAGCGCGCCGATGCCGAGCACGGAACAGACGAGGCAAAGGCTCCACAAATGCAGGGCGCTGTAGTTGAAGATGAGCATGATGATGAGAATCAGTGCGACGGAAACGAGCCCGCCGACACCGTACAGCGCGGCGGACACCGTCTGCTCCTGATACGCGATGTACATCGACATCAGCGTGATGACGTAATAGATCATATTCAGCGCAATGATCGCGGCGATGCCGGAATCCCATGCGCTTAGAACCTTTTTCCCATCGGATAACCCGGCTTCGGTCATTTTCGTTTCCGGCGGCGTAGCGGGCATGCGAAGCATCCCCGTATCCAAAGCGTCAGACTGCGGCAGTTTCCGGACAGAAAAAACGACGACGATAAGCGCCAGCATCAATGCCGCCGACCCAAAGATCCGAAAAAAATCCGCGATCGGCTCGAACTGCCAAAGCAGGTAATTCAGACCGTAGTAAAGCTGCGCAATGAGCAGTGTGAAGAGTCGCTCCACATTATTGAGTACAAAGGCGAAGAGGTAAAAGCAGCAGGCGGTACAAAGCCCATTTGCCGCATGGAAGCCGAGGAATACAATCAGCCGGAGAATTCCCGGCTCCATGAAAAACTGCAAAATCAGCAACACTGCCTGAACAAGCACCGAAACACGAAGCAAGGGTAACATATGCCGTTCCTTCATGAATAACATGGGAAGAAAGCCCAGACCAAAGATCATCATGATGAAATTGTTGGAGTCTAAACCAAAAGTTACGAGTGCCTGATCCAAAAACCGCAGATCTCCGATGATGATGGTGAGCGGAAACACGAGAAACATCGACAGAAAACCGGTGCGGAAGTTGCGAGGAGAGAGTTCATCCCGCGATTTCCACATCTTTTGCATACTCTGTGTAAAGTTCATAAATCAGAGCACCTCAAGATCGCGTTCTTCGGCTTTGCTGTCGCATGATCTAACGCGTTCTGAATTTGAAATGCCACAATGCTGCGCCAAGTGCTCCCAAGCCAATCACAGCGCCTGCCGCAATCGGGATCACCGGAATCGTGCCCGACTCCGCATCAGCCCCATCAGACTCGGACGCATTCACGCCCGCGTCAGATCCGGACACCTGTGCAGGCGCTTCACTGAGCGGCACCGCTCCCGCACCTACCGCAACGGTAAGGGGGGATCCGACGCTTGACAGACCTAAGCCTGAAAGCCCGGCGGTGCTTGTATATAGACCCGCTGTTTTGGATAGCGCACCGATGAGGCTTGTGCTTCCTAACGCGTTTGCGCCGCCGATCGAAATTGTGTTGTCCGTCGGATCGGTGTCAGGGTCGGTGCCGGGGTCAGGGTCGGTGCCGGGGTCGGGGTCGGGGTCAGGCTTCGGGTTGGGCTTCATGGGCCTACCGGGACTGCCGATATTGAATATCCCAAAGATCTCTTCTCCCTTGCTATAGCCGATATTGAGGGAGGGGACAGATGGTCGCCCGCGTCCACCCGTATATTTAATGACCCATTCATACGAAGCGCCGTCCGGGGGAAGTGCGATGATGTCTGTGGCGTCTCCGTTCTCATACATGAATTCGGAATCGTTTTCCCAGCGTTCAAAGAAGGCGTTGTTATCCCACAAAAGGAGAATGCCTCCCCAATCAACATCTTCCGGGATATTCGATCCATCCGCATAGGTTCCGCCGACCAGGAAGTCAAAACGCTGTATCTGAAAAATGCAATTTAGCATCGGCTGTGCATCTTCTTCGAATCCGGTAAAGTATAATTCTAAGAGTTCTGCTGTATTCTCGGGAATGGTAAAGCTTGCACCGCCGATACCGTCACCGATGCCAAAGACCGCACCGCCATTTATGTTCAGTTCGCCGCGATACATAATCGCCGCACCGTTTTTCGCGAAGACCTGCGCGTTGTCCTCTACCGTCACATCCTTCGCCATCACCGCGTTGCCGCCAAGTACACCGGCTACATATCTGAATGAATCTTTAGCGTATACGATCGCATTGCCGCCGATGGTGACCGCCGCGTTTGGCGCCACGATTGCGCCGCTGCGACCGTTTACATCGCTATCGCCATAGATCTCGATGGAAATCTCTTCATCCGACCGGATCGCGACACCACCATCGCCAAGCCCTTCAACACAGCAGTCCAGATCACCGTCATCCGGATCGCTGTCTCCCCAAATCGTAACATCTCCGCCCGCCAGAATTCCCACGGCATTGGTGCCGCTACCGCTCACCTCCGCGTAAGTGCCGTCCAAGGTCACGCTGCTACCTGACTTGACGCCGATACAGTATTCTCCGGATGCAGAAACACTTCCCCACTCGTAGATATCAAGATCTCCGGCGCAATCAAGCGCAATCCCGCCCGGCTCATCAGACCAATCATCATCAAATGTTACACTGGCGGAGGCGATGGAAACGTACACATCCGAACCGGTTTTGAGGGCGGTACCGCGTTCATATCCGACGATCTGCCCATCCTCTAAGGAAAATGCACCTTCGCCCGATATTTCCACAAAGGCATCGTCCGAGCTTTCAGCTATGCCGCCATATATGGCGTTCCACGTGATCAGCCTGTCGTTTTCAAATTCAAAAACCAGCGGGATGCCATCTTCATAATAGGTACCCCCAACGGTGACATCGTCTTTGATGGTATAGGTGTGATCGCCGTCAAAGTCATAGAAAGCATTATGGATTTCATAGGGATCCGCACTGTTTGGGTGTTGAATGTTGATGTAATCGTCCGGCGCAGGCGGAACTGCCCCGATCGCCATGATCGGCGTCACGCCGAGCAAAACGATCATGATGAGCAACGCCGTCATCAGCCTGAGAAGGAATAGTCTACGAGCTTTCATCAGCCATACCTCCAAGTCCCCCGACCCCTGTAACGTTACGGTGTGTTTAATGTATCAAAGTTGTGAAGCCAATGCAACACATATCGCACATTATTGTGTTCTCTATTTTCCGACAACCCTGAAGACGTCTCCGGTCTCCGGATCCGTATACGTGTAGACCTTCCCGGGGATCACGGCGATCGTTCCGCCGCCTACGAGATCCAGGGACAGACCCACATCCACCGCGTCGATATTCGTCGTAACATTGCTTGCAATTGCGGCGTCGATCACCTCGTCCGAGTGCGTAAAGGCATTGCCCCTGGATGTCGCGTTTGCGGACATCAGGAAGGCAGAAACCATGACGGCCGCCACGATGGCTATGATCGCAAAGGAGACGATGACCTCGACCAGGGTCATACCCTTCCTCCGCATTTTTTGATTATACTGCGCTGCAAACATCGCCTTCTCTCCTCTGTAAAACAGCCTCCGCTATGCCAGCGGCGTCACCGTAAAATATCCGATCCATGATGCGCCGTCAACATCGATATCTGTCCAGACATACTCAAGATCGGAATAGATCAATGAATTGACCAACGCAAAGGTATTCACATCCGTGCGGATCAAATTGTCATTGAAAAACAGGCTGATAGTCTCCGTCACAACAATGGTATCGTTTGCGCTGTTTCGCACCGCACTGACATCCAGAGACATCTTCATGTTTTGATAATAGTTGACGCCGAAGATGTTGACAGGGTCAGCGGCGTCCCCTACCCGCCTGAAAAACAGATATCCTCTGTTGGCAGGAACACCCGCCTCATTCCCGATATAAAATACGGCATCATCCGGGTCAAGACTGACGGAAGCGCTGTAGGGCACAGGCGTAATTTCAGCCGCAAATTTTGTCTCCTCGTTCAGAAACGCTGCCGCCGTTACCGCTACCTGCTTGGCCTTATCCTTTATCTGGATATTCGCAACAAGGTTCGTGCTTGAAATCAAGATACCTCCGGCAACCGCAATACAGATGCCTGCGATCACCAGCGTGACGATGATCTCTACGAGCGTAAATCCTTTTTTGTTCCGCAGGCAGTTTCTCATGCTACTCACCCATACGATACTGTATCTGCTGTTTGGTATTGTAGATATATGTGAAGCCGTCGGGGATCTCGTAGTTCCTGCCGTAGAGGTTGACGCTCACGTCGGTGGCACCACGCACGTGGGCCGGGATGATGCAGGTGAGGGTCTTGTCGTCGAGGACCACCACATCGGTGGCAGCGATGCCGTCGAAGGTCACCGAGATGGGAACCAGCCCCAGCACGCGATCCACATCTGCCTCACGGTTCTGCGCAACCTCAAGACCGGTGAGGGCGCGGCCATAGATGCGCACGCTGAAATAGCGGTTCCTTTGGTAGCCGTCTGACGTTTGTGGATACGTCAGACGAAATGAAGTAGGAGCGAGTATTCCTGGAGTCATTTGGGACGACAGCGTATACCTTGAACCGGGCCGGGAACCTTCTCCATTCGCCATGACATAGACAGTTTTGCCCGTGGCGAAATCGGTTCCGGCTGGTTGCG
>JAISKP010000095.1 GCA_031260885.1 Eubacteriales Family XIII. Incertae Sedis bacterium | reverse complement strand
GTTTGTGCGCACAGTGCAGTCAGTGGCAGCACTGAGGGGTTTCAGAAAGCGCACAGTGCTGCCGTTGACTGCTCCCTCTGCATCTTCTATCGACAGCGCCTTGCCGCATTTCCCGCATACGCTTCCGGTGATCCAGCCGATTTCGCGTGCGCAACTGTCACACAGCGCATAAGGTCTGGTTTCGTCGATCAGATTCCCGCAGGCAATGCAGTAGAGGGCGGACGGGAAAAGGGTTTCTGCCGCCTTATTCAGCCATTCAGTGTGCAGCATGGACTACCATGGACGATCGCCGGATCCTGTCAGGAAGTACTGCATTGCCGAATATCTTTCGTGCTGGCTGTTGTTGTCGACCATGGCATGCAGGCGATCTTCCGAACCGACGAGGACGACCAGCCTTTTGCCTCTCGTGACAGCAGTGTAGATGAGGTTGCGTGTGGACAGCATCGGCGGTGCAGCGAAAACGGGCATGATCACGGCGGGAAACTCACTGCCCTGGCTTTTGTGCACGGTGACCGCATAGGCATGTTCTACCTGATCCAGATCGGCGAAACTGTATTCCGCCCGCTTTACGTCTTCATAGAGCACCGCAAGGATCCCCTTGTCCTCGTTGACTTCGCTGATCAGTCCCATGTCGCCGTTGAAAACGCCTTCGCCCTCACTGAAATCCTTTGTGCTCACCCACTTTAACGTGTAGTTGTTCTTCGTCTGCATGACACGGTCTCCTTCGCGGAAGATGCGTTCGCCGAAGGTTTTTTCCGCATTGAGCGGATCGGGCGGATTTAGGATGTGCTGAAGTATGCGATTCAGATTCAAACAACCCAACGCCCCTTTCCGAACCGGTGTGAGAATTTGAATGTCTTTTTTTGCATTGAACCCATAGTGCAACGGGAGCCGCTCCGCGCAGAGTTCTGTGACCGCGTCCAAGATGCTCTGTTCGCCGGTGCGCCGTAACAGGAAAAAATCACTGTCGGCTTCGTTTATGTAGGGATAATCGCCTCGGTTGATGCGATGCGCGTTCACGACGATCATGCTCTCCTCGGCCTGGCGGAAAACATCCGTCAGCTTCGAGCAGGGAATCCTTTCGCTGTGCAGAACATCATGCAGCACATTCCCTGCACCGACGGAAGGCAGTTGATCAGCGTCGCCGACGATGATCAGACGCGCGCCGAGCGGAATCGCATCGGTCAGCGCTTTCATCAGAATGACGTCGATCATGGATGCTTCGTCAATGACGACGGCGTCACATTCGAGCGTGTTTTCCGCATTGCGTCCGAAAGCGAGGTTTTCATCATCCTCTCCGTAGGTGTATTCGAGCAGGCGGTGAATCGTCGATGCCCCGTATCCCGTCGTCTCTGTGATGCGTTTCGCCGCACGACCGGTCGGCGCTGCGATGACGGTTTCCAGTCCGCAGTGCGTGAGAATATCGATGATGGACTTGATGATCGTGGTTTTGCCCGTGCCGGGTCCTCCCGTGATGACAAATACACCGCAACGTAGCGAGTTCTTCACCGCATCCTTTTGCTTCTCGGACAACGTGATGCCGGACCGCTCTTCGGTATCTCGGATCAGACTGTCCGCATCCGCAAGAATCGCTTTTGGTTCAGCATCCATCAAGCGCTTCAGATTTGTTGCTGACGCCAATTCTGCCATATAAAATCTGCTCAGGAATACGGCGTCCGTTCCATTGATCTTCTTTTTATCCGCCTTTCCGATCATCTCAAGCGCGAATACGGCGTCTTCCGTCTGATCGCCGGATACGTCCAACAACTCGACAGTCCGTTCCTTCAGTTCGGTCAACGGAATATAGGTGTTCCCGTCCGATGCATAACGGCTGAGAATATATTCGACGCCGCTCTGGATTCTGTACGCACTGTCGGATGCGACACCCATTCGCATCGCAATCCCATCCGCCGTGCGAAAACCGATTCCGGATACTTCGTCTATCATTCTATATGGGTTTTCTTTGACCGCCTCCGTCGCGGATGCGCCGTATTCCTGGTAAAGCTTCAGCGCAGCTGCAGGACTGATCCCATAGGCGCTGAAAGCCAGAACGACTTTCGCAAAATCCTTTCGTTCTTCGTAGGATGCGGTAATATCCTTCAGCTTCTTTTCGCCGATGCCCTCGACCAAGAGCAATCGCCTTGGATGATTTTCGAGAACGTCCATCGTCTCATCGCCGAACTTGTCCACGATGGCTTTCGCCGTTTTGAGACCGACGCCCCGAAGGATTCCGGAAGAAAGAAACGAGATGACATCATCGGTTGTCTCCGGTTCCGATTCTGTATAACTGCTCACGGCAAACTGCTCGCCATACTTGGGATGAACGACCCAACTACCGATGAATTCGCAGCTGCCACCCACGGCGATGCCGGGCAGCGAACCCACGACAGTGACCGTTTTCCCGCCTGAAGACGCCTTTGCAATCGTATATCCGTTGCTGTCGTTGCGGAATACGATGCTCCTGATCGTGCCGTGAATTTGTTCTTCCGTTACCATTCCCTTTTATAGATTTTCCGATAATCAAGCGTTCTGACGCGCTCGCTGAATGTACCGGGATCAACGCCGGTCAGGATATCTTCCATGTCGTACATTTTCGAATCAAGCATGTCGAGATAATGCAACGCTTCCGCCTCCGGAAACAGCGGCCTTTTCGGGCTGCCGTACTCCGGTTCGTAATGATGCGAGAGGATCATATGCTCAAGCATGATCTTCTTTTCGTAGGGGATTTCGAGTTCATCCGAAAGCTTGTCGATCGCGACGACACCTTGAATCAGATGCCCGAGCATCTCGCCTTCGAAGCTGTAGGACGAAACGGTTCCGTTCTCATCGGAATCCATCTCATTGAGCTTTTGCATATCGTGCAGAATGACACCCGCCGAGAGCAGATCCCGATTCAGGTTTTCATAAACATCGCAGACAAGCTGCGCCATCATGAGCATCCGTTTCATGTGCCACAGCAACCCGGCGTATTCGGCATGATGATTTTTTGCAGCAGCGGGATAATACATAAGGCGATCCCTGTTGTCGGTAAGTGCGCGTTTGGTGATCATCCCGAAATGCGGATCCTGAATGCTCACGGCAATCCCGAAGATATACTCATACATCTCCTCCGGCTTTTCGGGAGCCGCTTTGATAAAATCCGATTTATCGATTTCATCCTGCGGTCCGATGTGGCGAATCCGAATGATGCGCAGTTGCTTGGCGTTGTTCCATTCGGTAACCAGAGCCTTGACCTTTATAATGTCCCCTGTGCGAATGCGGTCTATCCCTTCGAGTTCCGAATCGGCGATGTCCCATTTTTTTGCGAAAAGCTCGCCGCTCTTATCTCCGAGCTGCATGTCCAAATATTGTTTGCCATTGGAACCGATCTTGATCGCCTTATCCTTTACGAGAAAGAATTCCGTGATTTCATCATCGGTTCTAAGCTGTGATACATAATATTCCTTCATAAACCCTCCGGTACTTTATCGGACAAAATTCGTCCATGCGCGAGGCACCTCCGCTTCAGGATAGGAGATTCCCTTTTCCTTACCGGCTTCGATGCACTTCAGAAGCCACGCGAAATTTCTGCCGAGCGTGCGCATGATCTGCAGACCTTCAAGATCCTGTTTCACATCTTCCGGAAAGGCGCCATGAACCTGCGGCCAATACTGCGTCGGAACCTGTGGCATGCCGCCTATGGGAAAATATTTTTGAAGTACGTCGAGCGAAGCTGTCGTTCCCGCTCTTCTTGCAGAGACGACCGCCGCACCGGGTTTGCCTGCAAAAAATGCGGCACCTGCGTAGAAGACCCGATCGAGAAGTGTAAGCACCGCGCCGGCAGGTGCGGCATAGTGCACGGGTGAGCCGAAGACGAAGCCATCTGCGCTTTCTGATTTTTCGAGAAAGACATTCACGGCATCACCGTCAAAGGTACATCTGCCCTTCTCTTTTTTACAGGCGCCGCAGGAAATACAGCCCTTAACCGGTTCATTACCGATCCAGAAAATCTCCGTTTCGATGCCCTCTTTCTCAATCGCACCCGCCACCTCGGATAACGCTATATAGGTGCAGCCTTCTTTATGCGGACTGCCGTTTAACAGTAAAACTTTCATACTTCCTCCATTTCTACGAACGCACTGCGTTTAGAATGTCACCAAGCAGCGCGTTGCCGCGATGAAACAGTCTTCTTCCCTGTTTTTAATAAGCATACCATATTTCCACAATTTTACAAGTCTATTTCTTGTATGCCAGCAGAAAATTGATCTTTTGCCTCAGGTTTGTGAATTTTCGTTCGTATTCGGTCATGATATTGTCTTTTGCGTGGATTGAACGGTGCAAATCTTCGGTTACCGCTTCGATTTCGAAAGTCGGATGCTGTCCGATCTGTTTCCGGCTGTATGTGAAAAAATTGTCATTGTCGGTTTTGAAGCGCAGAAAGCTGCCGGATTTTAACGCACGCGCATAGGCGTTTAGGTAGTCCGGAGACGTCAGTCTTCTGCGCTCGTGCCGGACCTTCGGCCATGGGTCACTGAAGTTGAGGTAGAGCCCTGAAAGTTCTTCCTGTGCGAATATCTCATTCATATCATAGGTGAATGGTGCGTCCGGAGAGGTGCCTGCGGTGAGGTATGCCCTCAGAAATTTCAGATTCCCGTTCGGGACTTCGCCGTTTGTTTTTTGGATTGCGCGGTAGATCACGCTCGGCTGCCCTTCGATGCCGAGGTAAAGACCTTCGGCGTCCCGCGTCGCGGATTCGATGATGAATTCTCCCTTGCCGGTGCCCAGTTCCAGATAGAGCGGAACATCTTCAAGCACCTGTGCATCGTCCGGGAAGACCGCACGCCAACGTCCCGATCTTCCCACCGGGCTCTTGATCAGGATGTCCGGACAGCGCTCCAGTTTATTTTCGATATCCTTGATGTTCTTCTGCCTCATCGATTCGTTTGCCTACAGTAGAACCCTTTCCGCGATCAAAATGCCGATGTATGCGGCTGTCAGCAGGACGGCGACGGCGTCACGTCTTCGGAATTTCAGCGCGTTCAGTTTCGTCCGTCCTTCACCGCCGCGGTAGCATCTGGCTTCCATCGCCATCGCCAATTCCTGTGCGATCCGAAACGCGCCGACGAAAAGCGGAACGAGCAGTGGGATGAGTGCCTTTGCACGTTTCAGAAGTCCGCCGCTTTCAAAATCCGCGCCGCGTGCCTGTTGTGCCTTCATGATCTTGTCCGTCTCCTCGAGGAGCGTCGGAATGAACCGCAGCGCGATCGTCATCATCATCGCAAGTTCATGTGCGGGAAGTCCCAATTTTTTAAAGGGCTTCAGAAGGCTTTCGATGCCATCCGTCAATTTCATCGGTTTCGTGGTAAGCGTCAAAAGCGAGGAACCGATGATGAGGAGGATCAGGCGTAGCGCCAAGTAGACGGCATTATACAGCCCCTCCTCCGTTATTTTGATAAACTTCCACTGCCACAAAATCGTGCCCGGCGTCATCAGCATATTCAGGACGAATGTAAACAGGATGATGATCATGACCGGTTTGAGTCCGCGCAGCATGAAGCGTACGGGCACACGGGAGACCGCAGTGATCGCAGCGACGGCAAGGACGATCAGGACATAACCGTAAAAATCTTCGATGATGAACAGCGATGCGATGTAGAACATCGTTACGATGATCTTCATACGCGGATCCAGCTTGTGAATCACGCTGTAGCCGGGGTAGTACTGCCCTAAGGTGATGTCGCGTATCATTTGGCTTCACCTCCGGATCCGAATGTCTCCGCAAGAAAGTCGACCAGTTCATCCCTCGTGAGGATGATGTTGTCCGCCGCGCAGCCGCGCGCCGCAAGGTAATGCGCCATTTCGGTCGCCGGCGGAAGTCCCAGCCCGATCCCCTGCAAAAATGCAGTGTCCGCAAAGACCTCGGACGGCGGTCCCGCACTTGCGAGTTTACCGTGATCCATCACGAAGACGAGATCCGACAGCTGTGCGATATCACCCATATTGTGCGAAACCAGAATGATCGTATTCCCGGTCTGTTTCCGGATCATGCTGATCATATTCAGGATATCCGTGTGCGCTTTCGGATCCAGTCCCGCGCTCGGCTCATCGAGAATCAAGACGGCGGGTTTCATGGCAATCACGCCGGCAATGGCCACGCGGCGCTTCTGTCCTCCGGAGAGTTCAAAAGGCGAACGCTCCGCAAATTCGTCAAAGCTGATGTTTACGAGCGCCATGGCTTCCTTCACCCGAAAATCGACTTCATCGTCCGACAGACCGAGATTTTTCGGACCGAACGCGATATCCTTGTATACGGTTTCCTCAAAGAGTTGGTATTCCGGATACTGGAAGACAAGCCCCACTTTCTTTCGGATCTCCGCCATCTTTGTTTTTTTATTTGTAATCTCGATGTCGTCCACGAATATTTTCCCGGAATCCGGTTTCAGAATGCCGTTGAGATGCTGTATCAATGTGGATTTCCCGGATCCGGTGTGCCCGATGATGCCGATAAATGCGCCGTCTTCCACCGTGAAACTGACATCATCGACCGCCTTCGTCTCATATGCCAATCCCTTATTGTACACATGCGTCAGATTCTCTACCCGGATCATCGCGCACCTTCTTTTCGGGCGACCAGATCATCCGCCAATTCCCGCATGCTGAGGAGTCCCTGCGGTACGAAGACGCCACGCGCGCGAAGACGCGCGGCGATTTCCACCGCAAACGGCAGCCTAAGACCCAACGCTTCGATCTCCGCTGTATTTTCGAAAACTTCGCGCGGGGTACCGTCCAAGGCGATCTCGCCCCGATCCATAATGATGATTCGGTCACTGCCGATCGTCTCTTCCATAAAATGTGTAATGAGAACGACCGTAATTCCGTCCGCATGGAGTTTCTCGAGAATGTTCATAACCTCGCCTCGTCCCTGTGGGTCGAGCATGGCAGTCGGTTCGTCAAAGATGATGATTGCAGGGCGCATCGCGATGACGCCCGCGATGGCGACACGTTGTTTTTGACCACCGGACAGAAGATGCGGTGCCATCTTTCGATGTTCATACATGTCTACGGCGTTCAAGGCATCCTTGATGCGCGTACGAATTTCATCAGGCGGTATGCCGAGGTTTTCAGGTCCGAAAGCGACATCGTCCTCAACAACCGCCGACACGAGTTGATTGTCCGGGTTTTGGAACACCATGCCGACGCGGCGGCGCACTTCCCACAAAACGCTTTCATCCGCCGTATCATAGCCGTCGACGATGATGCTGCCCCCGCTCGGAAGCAACAGTGCATTGACGTTCTTGGCGAGCGTCGACTTTCCCGAGCCGTTTCTGCCGATGATCGAGGTGAAACTGCCGCGGGGGACTTCAATGCTGACGTGATCGACCGCGCATACGACGCCGTCATCTTCTTCCCGCGTGTACTCAAAGACAAGATCTCTTATATTGATAATGCTGTTGTCGTTCTTTTTTTCAATTTCCATTTCACAAAATTATATCCCACTGCGGGCGCAATCACAAGGAAGAACACCCGCAGGCACTGATCGTTCCCGCAGGTGTTCTATGCGTTCTTCGTTTTCGGAACGAATCCCGGCTCGGATTCGTTTCGGTATTAGTATGTGGCTTCGCTGACGTATCCGCCTTGCGCGTCATCCCAATGGATATCGATCCAAAGGACGGTATACGGATTGAAGTTGTCGTAGGCGAGGCTTGTATCCCCATCTACATCCGTGACATAAATCGTCCACTCATCATCACCGTCCCAACCGTAATCCGACGCATAGCCTGAGACATAATAGGAATCCCAAGAAGCTAATGTGGATGGCAGTACGTCGATATCACCGGAAGCCGCCCCGGCCGAAGGCCCAATCATAATGGAATAGATTTCATAATCGGATTCGTTGTAGATATCGAAACCATAGTAATCAGCATCTCCATAGCTGCCCGATGAGCTGCTGCCGCCGGAACTGTATTGGGTGGATTCGCCGTTTAGCGTTCCGTATACATATTCTTCGTCACCGTTGCGGAATACGCTGGTGGCCATGAGACTGCCGTCAAAGGTGATCGTCAATTCCGTGCGGTTCTTCAGCTTTACCTCGGTGAACTCATAATCATCATAATCCTCATCCACAATCTTAATGTCATAAAGATGACCTGCTAAATCCGGAAGGTCGATATCGATCGAACTGTACGACTCCAGAATTCTCTCACGACCAAGGCGGATTTGCGACCAGTCGTCCTCATCGACAGGGCTGTAATACAGCTCCTGAAAATCATAATCCGTATAATTGTACAAAGTAACGCTGATGGTCGCATCTTCATCTTCGTCTTCGTCATCAGACTCGGACGTTGTAGAAACCGATTGCCCCGGGAGCATGCCACGGATGCTGTCGACAAGACCGCAGCCTGGAAGCAGACTCATGATCAATACGATGGTAAGTGCGAGAAATATCTTTTTTTGAATTTTCATATTGGTCTCCTTTGCCGCCTCCGGCAGTGCAAACGCGGCAATACAAGCCGAACTTCCTGCGCTGTTACTTAAGTAGGATATTGAATATACATTAAAATATATATGCTTCTGTGGGATTTATCAAGTTTTATTTCCTTTGAAGCATTTATATTCCGGGATGAACCATATATAATATAATAATATATACTTCGTTACGATGTAGGAGATACTATGAGCAGCTTACATTTTTGCCCTTGGTGCGGCGAACCGATTACGGAAGCAAGCAAATTCTGTCCGAAGTGCGGGAAACTATTGACGTCGCCAGAAGATTCAGCAGCGGCACCCCCCATCCAAGGGGCACCGCCGACACGTCCAGAGGCTCCTGTTCAGGGGACATCGTCGGCACGCCCGGCGGCTCCTTTCCCGCCGACACCGCCGGTACGCCCGGCAGCTCCTTTCCCGCCGGTACGCCCGACGTCGTCTGTCACGCCGGTAAATCCGCAGCAAAACGCCTCTAAGGAAAAAAAGTCCCACACGCTTCTCACGGCGATCATCATTGTTGTCTTGATTCTCCTGCTCGTTTTCATGGGATTGTTCCTCTTGAACAGATATGAAATTATTCATGTGTTCAGCGATGACGGCAGCTTCTTCGGTTTCGGTTCTTCTCAGTCGACAGCGGATACGGACGACGAGGATGAAGACGAAGACGAGGATGAGGATGAAGACGAGGATGAGGATGAAACCGATACCGGGTCGGCGGCAGCGGGCTCCGAAAGTTCAGCCTCGGCTACACCGGAAAAGACCCCGCCGCCGGTTATTGAGGATGTATACCTTGTGACAAATCAGGCAGACCTCGGAATCTTCGTCAGAAGTGAGGCGATTGTAAACGGTGAACCGAACAAGGCCGATGACGGAAACAAAATCGCCTTTATCGCCGGGGGAGACAAAACAGTTCGCCTGAAATATCTTTTCGAAGACACCATTGATGCGGAAGGCTATAAATGGTATAAGGTATTAATCCCCGAAGAATACAGGAATTCGGCAGATCAGCTCCGGTATTACAATGGCCTGCCGCTTGAGGGGTGGGTTCGGTATGACATCGTTGAGATCGGATAACCGCAAAAACGATCGTTATTATGTCCACACGGCACACCACAGGATAAATGTCGTCAGACTGACGATCTGTATGCTGGGGATTCTTGTCATTATGCTCGGACTCTTCCTTGCCGCGAACCTGATCGTGGATCGCAGCATCGGGCGGGCGGGCGGAGAATCCGCAGCCGCTTCGGGACAGGATGATGACGCATCTCTGAAACCGGGTGGTCAGGAACACGGCGAGAGTTCCGGCGGTGAAAAGGATGACCCGAGCGCAGGTAAGCCTTACTATTATGATGTCACCCGTGCGGAAAGGTACGCCGCTTACGCTGCGGCGCATCCCGAGTTTCCGGAAGACGACGTGATCTGGATGGTAAATGTCGATCTGGACAAACCCTTTTATGAGGACACCGTGATGATCTCGGACGTCGATGCCGTACCGGTTTTGGTCAATAAGCACTTCTACTTTCCCGACAGTTTCGTTCCGAAGGATTTGGTAGCCGCATCAAACGGTTGGCAAGTGACACGGGCAACCTTGGATGCTTTCAACCGCATGAAACAGGATGCTTCAGCCGCGGGTTATCCCATCGACATTCAGTCGGCATACCGTAGCATTGAATTGCAGATTCGCCTTTACAATGAGTATTTAGCCCGAGACGGCAGTCCGGAAATCGTCGACACCTACAGTTCCCGTCCGGGATACAGTGAACATCATACAGGACACACGATCGACCTTGTGGGATCCAACGGCGATATGGAGCGGTTTGGCGAAACGACGGCTTCACCTTGGGTTTACGAACATGCATGGGAGTACGGTTTTATCGTACGTTACACGGATGAAAACCGTCCGATTACAGGGTACAAAAGTGAGCCATGGCACATCACCTATGTTGGGGATGAAGCTGCGAAAATCATGCATGACAATGCGATCGGAAGCCTTGAAGAGTATTTCGCAAAATACATTCTGGCAAAACCCGAATAAGCAGTCTGTCCTATTCAATTACTCTTATCGAGCTAATCACCACATCATCGATCGGCTTGTCATGGGCATCCGTCTTTACTTTCTCAATTTTCTCCACCACATCCATGCCGCTGACCACATGACCGAACGCGGCATAATCGCCGTCGAGATGGGTTGCGTTTCCTGTTACGATGAAAAACTGACTGCTTGCCGAATTCGGATCCCCGCTGCGCGCCATGCTGATGACACCCGGTTCATGGCTGATCGGATTGTCCACACCGTTTGATGAAAATTCACCCGTAATCGTTTGGACGGAACCGGCCACGCCGTTATCGCCGCCTTGGATCATGAAGTTCTTGATCACCCGGTGGAAGATCAATCCATCGTAAAACCCTTCATTGACGAGTTTTACGAAGTTGTTCACGGTGATCGGCGCTGCACTTCCGTCCAGTTCAAGCAGGATTTTCCCGCCATCCGCCATGGTGATCTCAACGAATGGGGCGCTGCCTGTGGCACCGCTACCGACGGCGGATTCCTCTTTTCCGGACACAATCGCGGCGGCACCGTCCTCCCTTCCGGCTCCGGTGTCCGATGGACGATCCCGGGAGGCAACGTCTTCATCGTCTTCGTCAATCTCAGATACAGACTGGGAACTACCGCTCCCAAAAAGATCGATTACTTCAAATTTCTCAAGCAAAAATAGCGATAACGCACCAAGAATGAGTATGATAAAAATGATCACAAGAGCGATCAATAAAGTATTTGATTTCTTTTTCATTCGGGTTTATGACCTCCTCCGCATGAACTTTTGAGTTTCCGTGTATCGTATAATTATAGCCCCGTGAAGACGGATTGTAAAATGATGCGCCTCCGGCTTATTTGCAGGGCAGCTCGAACGCATGGTAATTGTGTTCGATGGATGCAACCTCTTTTTTGTAGTTTTTCCGGGCACGACGCATCTCATTAAGCGCGCTCAGGCTGACCGTGATCACCGCAATCTCCATGCTTATCAGGTGCGGTTTTCCGGTGGCATGCATCGAGATCAAGCCGACAACCGCTTCAAAGGCGATCAAGACAAAAAAATGAACGACGCAGGTGGTTCGAAATGCCTTATTTCGATTCCATCTGGCCATTTCAAGATTGTAGTAGAATTGTGCAAAATTCATTATTTTTTATAATCCTCTCAGCGGCGGCAGTTCTTTTTAAACACAGAAACTATGGTTGCATTTTACCACAAATCGCATCCTTTACAAGCTCCGCAAAGTTCCACACGAGCCGCGCGGTCAGACCCCAGATGATGCGCGTCGTGCCGTCCTCCGCCCGCCAGGTATAGATCGGCACATCCGCCGTCCCGCGCCGCCACGAATAGCCGTCGTTTTCGGGCTGCACCAAATGCAGCGGGAAGGATTTGTCGATGATCGGAGCGATCTCGCTCACAAAATGCTGTGGCTCGTTCTCTAAGAAAAACCGCAGCGGAACGTAAAAGATTTCCTTGACCTCATCCCTGTTCGGTACCGCTGCCTTCAATGCCTCAAAATCGACCTCTCCGGCAAACGAGTACATTGTAAAATTGCTGTACGTCGGAATGTAATTCAACTCGCCGATCAGGTTGATCGACCCGGCAGGGATGCCGAGTTCTTCCACCGTCTCGCGCACAGCACATTCGCCCGGCGTCTCGCCGGCTTCAACCTTGCCGCCCGGAAGTCCGATCTCACCCGGTTGCTTGCGCAACGTATCCGAACGGACTTCAAACAGAATGTGCAGTTCGTCTGCATCCGCTGTGTCCTGTATACCACAGGACACAGCCTGCCCGGAATCATCGAGCGTAGACGCAGGCATCCGCACAAGCGGAATCAAAACCGAATTATAGCGGTACTTACCGATCGGTCCCGGCACATTCGCCGCTACCGCCTTCTTAATTTTATCAAGATCAATATTCACTTCCATCACTCCAAAATGACAGTGCTGTGTATATATCACGCACCTTGCCGCCAACATATATCCAGTATAACACCCTTATTTCTTCCCGAGACCGGCGAAGATGAACCGGAAGAAATCTTCTTTCGCCTCAGCCAGGGA
Organism: Eubacteriales Family XIII. Incertae Sedis bacterium; assembly: GCA_031260885.1. Taxonomy (GTDB): domain Bacteria; phylum Bacillota; class Clostridia; order Peptostreptococcales; family Anaerovoracaceae; genus JAISKP01. The sequence goes on along the minus strand of JAISKP010000095.1, from coordinate 5,932 downwards.
ATCCGCAGATTCACTCGTCCTCAGGATCTCGCTGATGATCTCTTCGGGCGGTTCCCCCTTCTTGCCGCTTCTTTCCCCGCAAAGGAAAAGCTTCGTGAGCGCGGTTGAGAAAGTGCTTACCGCACCGATCACAGACACGGCGGCCACGTTCGGCGAAACCCCATGAAACTCGCCGCTTTCCAACCCGTCTCCGATCCACCCGGACAGATGCTCAAACTTATAACGCAGCACGGACTTGACCACTTTGCCCAGAATCGGACTCGTCCTAAATTCCGGATTCATCATCGCGGACGGCATGAGTTCATCCATCGTGCTGTAGGCGATCAGCAAGTCGATTTCATTCGAGAGAAACGTATAGAGCTTCGCACTCGCGCTGTTGTTTCCCTGATCGTCCACCGCGCGTTCCGCCGTCTCGCCGAGCGCCAGATACTGATTGACAAATTTATAACGAAGCAGCTGCTCGAAGATTTCCTCCTTGCTTGCAAAATATTCGTACAACGTACTTTTACCGAAACCTGCCCGCGCCGCGATGTCTGACATCTTTGCGCGCGCATAACCGTTTTCCAGAAAGATCTGAAATGCGGCATCTAATATGCGCTCTTTTCTGAGTTCTTTCGCTTCTTTCATTTCACCTCGTACCCCCAACGTAGCAACACTGACTGAAACAGCCGTCGCATTCTGCTCAGATCGTTAATTCACTCCGGCATTCGCAATCATTTCAAGTCTCTTCTGCTTTTTCGCTGCCCGCTTTGCCCTTCTCCTGAGCCCGGCATCATCGACGATCGAGTAGATGACCGGAATCAGCACGAGCGTAACCACCGTTGAGAACAGCAGCCCGCCGATGACCGTGATGCCCATCGGCTGTATGAGCTCGCCGCCGGAGCCGAAACCGATCGCCATCGGCAGCAGTCCGAGACAGGTCGTCAGCGCCGTCATGATGATCGGGCGGAAACGGAATCTGCCCGCAGCGACCACCGCCTCATTCCGTGTACCGTACGTGTTCCTGTTCTGGTTGATAAAGTCGATGAGCAGGATCGAATTGTTGACGACGATGCCGCTCAGCATGATGATGCCGAGGAAACCGACGATCGACAGCGGCGTGTTCGTCAGGAACATCGCGAGGAATGCGCCGGTCAGCGCAAACGGAATCGCAAGCATGATGATCAGCGGCTGAATGAGCGATTCAAACTGTGAAGCTAAAATCATGAAGATGATCAGGATGGACAGCAACAGCGCATAGATCAAATCGGTAAAGTTTTCTTCCAGCTCCTGTGCTTCGCCACCGATTTCATAGGTGTACCCGGTCGGCATCCGGTACTTTGTCAGTTCCTTTTCAATATCGGCTGTAACCGACTGGAGATCTCTGCCGGTCGGCTCAGCCGTGACGCTGATCATGCGCACCTGATCGTGACGCTCGATCGACGACGGAGAATTTGCAATCGTCACATCGGCGATATCGCCGACATGCACGATCTGTCCCGCCTGCGTCATGATCGAGATCTGTTTCATATTTTCGATGGAATCGCCGTATTCGCCGTTGAGCGAGATCACGATATCCGTCTCCGCACCGTCCCGCTTCAGACTGGTCGTCCGCGCACCGGAAAGAGAGGTGTTCATCGCCTGAGCGATCTGATACGTCGTGATGCCGTAGGCGGACGCGAGATTTCTGTTCGGAATCACGCGCACCTCGGGATTTCCTTCTTCGAGGCTTCCCGAAACATTCGTCGTCCCATTTATGCCGTCTATGATCGCGATGAAATCCGTGTCGATTTCTTCAAGCACAGCAAAATCGTCCCCTGAGATGGAGATGCTGATCCCGCCCCCGCCCAACGACATGCTCATTTGACTGGTTGCGGACACGTCGATCTTTGCGCCGACGATGCCGGACAGATCCTCCGATATTTTCGCCGCGACCTCTTTGGCCGATAAGTCGCGTTTGTTCTTGTCTACAAGGGCAAGCGATACGGTGGATCCCGATGAGGATCCCAGACTTATGAGACTTGAACCGCCGACCGAAACGGAATAGCTTTCGAGTCCGTCGACGTTGTTCGCAACATAATCCTCGATCTGCCTGATGATCTCATCCGTCTGTTCAAGCGAAGTCCCGGCGGGCACTTCCGCCGTAATATCGATCGCGCCCTCATCCGTCGAAGGCAGCAGTTCGCCGCCGACAATACCGACCAATGCCGATGACACCGCAAGCAGGAGAACGCAAAGCCATACAACCGTCTTCCGGTGTCCGAGCGAAAATTTTACAATCCGCGTATAGAGCTCGATGAGCCGATCGATACCCCGGCCAAAGGCTTCAAGCGGACGCAGCCTGTATACGCGCCCCCGAAGGTGGATCTTGTCCTCGAGTTCCTCCGTGTTCAAAAGGCGCGAACAGAGCATCGGGATGACGGTCAGCGCGACGATGAGTGAGCAGATGAGCGCAAAGCCGATCGTAAACGAAAATTCTTTGAAGATCGTCGCTGCCATCCCCTCGACGAATACGATGGGGAGAAATACGGCGATCTTGGTGATGGTCGCAGAGATGACGGGCATCGTCACTTCCCGCGTACCGAGGATCGCCGCATCCTTCGGCGGTAGACCGTCCCCTCGGTGCCTGAAGATGTTCTCCATGACGACGATCGAGTCGTCGACAAGCATTCCGATGCCGACGGCAAGACCCGAGAGGGACAGCATGTTCATGGACAGACCCATCGCATACATGAGAATGAATGTCGCGATGATCGAAGTCGGGATCGAAAGGGCGATGATGAGCGTCGATGAAAAGCTCCGCAGGAACAGCAGGCAGATCAGTACGGCAAAGAGACAGCCGAGGATCGCGCTCTCCGCAACGAAGAGGATAGATTCATTGACAAAATCCGCCTGATTCATCACGACCGAAATCGAGAGGTTCGGATGCTTCTCCTTCAGATCATCCAAAACCTTATCGAGCCGGTTCGAAACCTGCACCGTATTTGCGACGGTCTGCTTCGTAATGCTGATCCCGATCGCTGCCTCGCCGTTGACTCTGCCGATCGACGTCTGAACCTTTTCCTTTTCGACGACAGTCGCCACATCGCCGAGTTTGATGGTCTCTTTTGTCGGGAGCGGGATCGAAACATCCTTGACATCGTCGATCGATTTGAAATCGCCGACCGTACGCACGATCATCTCACGGGAACCGTTTTCAACAGACCCGCTGGGCAGCGAGATGTTTTCAGCCGAAAGCAGTTGGGCGATCGCCCCAAGCGTCAGATGATAACCATCTAATTTTTCCTGATCGATCTCGATGCGGATTTCGTTTTCCCTGCCGCCAAAGGAGTCGGCGGATGCCACGCCCGGCGTGCGCTCTATGGCCGGCAACACTTCATCCTCCACAAGACGGTTGAGCTCCGTCAGATCCATATCGCCTGAAACATAGATCGTCGAGATGGGCAGCATGCTCGGATTCATAGAGATGACCATCGGCTTCGTCGCAGTATCAGGCAGATAATCCGCGATCATATCGATCTTCTCGCGCATATCTAACCCTGCGAAGTTCATGTCCGTGCCGCTCACAAACTCGGCAAGCACGATCGACATCCCATCCATGGAATACGACGTCATCGCACTGAGGTTTTCAACCGTTGCGATCTGCCGCTCCATCGTCCGCGTAACCATGCTCTCAACTTCTGTCGGCGCCGCATTCGGGTAATTTACAATGACGACCTGCATCGGCAATTCCATCTTCGGAAAGAGGTCCAGCGGAAGCTTCGTGAAAGAAATCAGACCAAAAGAGACGATGATCAGCATGAGCATGATGGCCGATACGGGCCGGTTTACAGCTATTTTTGAAATGTTCACCTGTGTTCTCCCGCCTGATTATTCAACAATACTGATCTCGGATTCTTCATCGACATAATACTGACCTTCATATACGATGCGATCTCCGGCGGAAATACCACTTTTTATTTCGACCTGAACGCCGTTGTCGAGCCCCGTCACGACCTCGGCAAAGCGAATCTTATCGTCTGCACCGACCACCGCGACAAGCAGTCTGTCCGTACGGACGATGACGGCCTCAGATGGGATCATCACAACACCTGTCGCACGTCCCGAAACGAGACTGACCTCCACAAACATGCCGGCTTTGATTCTTTCATCAGCCCCACCGAGCTCGACGTAAACAGGATAGGTCGTCTGCCCCTGCGGCGGTGCCGGAAGGACAGCACTGATACGTCCGGTGAATGGATCCTCTTGCGAGATAGACCGAATAAAGACCTTGACGACATCACCGGCATGAATGTTATCTATCATGCTTTCCGAAACGCTCGTCGTGATCCTTAGATTGTTTGGATTTGTAATGACTGCCGCCAGCATCGTTTGAGATACCATACCGCCCGCCTGAGCCGCCAGGGTCGTCACGACGCCGTCGATCGGGCTTCTGACCGACAGATCCGCGGCGGTCTTTGAGACGGCTGCGACGCCTTCGATTGCAAGCTGTACCTGCACATCCACCTGTTCCAGCGCCGATTTCAGCTGTATATATCCGAGCGAGTTTTCAACCGCCGCGCGCGTTGCGTCAAGCTGCGCTTGCGCTCCCGCAAGGGCTCCCTGCGCCGACGCAAGAGCGCCTTGCGCCGCAATGACTGTAGGATCGGACGAATTTCCGCCCGCTGCAGCAAGCGCATCATTCACCGCAGTCTGTGCATTATTCACAAGTGTATGCGCGTCATCGACGATTTTGTTTGCGCTGTCGATCGGTCCCCGCGCGACATTGATCGCATCCTGCGCGGTGCTGCGCGCCTGCATGGCACCGTCCAGTTGAATCTGCGCTTGGTTTGCAGCACCCTGTAGATCGACCGGATCGATCTTGAATAATACGTCTCCCGCCGAGACCGTATCTCCGACCGAGACCGAGACCGCCGCGACCTTACCCGCCACCTTCGACACCACACCGACCTCGTTCTCGGATTCGACCTTACCGGTATGAATAGAGGTGATTTCCACATCGCCGATTTGCGCTGTCGCGACCCGAATGCTGACGGCGGAATCGACCGCTTCCGCTTCAGGGTGCAGATAATCCCATAGATATCTTCCGCCGGCAATCGCCGCCAAGACTGCGATGACCAGAACGACAATGACAATCAATATCTTGCGCGACATATGATACTCCTTCATGTTTCTACTGCAATTCTACCGTTCACGTACATGCGATATACAAAAACCGACCCGCGGGTCGGTTTTTATAATACACCATTATTTTTGTGAAATCAAGTGCGGGATAAAATCCCGGTATCACGCCTACACCAGTTCGAGGAACACTTCCTCCGCTGCGTCGCCCTGACGGGGACCGAGCTTGAGAATTCTCGTATAGCCGCCGTTTCTCTCGGCGTACTTTGGTGCGATCTCGTCAAAAAGTTTCGTCACGACGTCCTCGCTGTAGATATAGGCAAGCGCCTGCCTTCTCGCATGAAGATCCCCTCTTTTCCCGAGCGTAATCATCTTTTCCGCCGTGCGCCGCGCTTCTTTCGCTCTGTGCTCTGTCGTCGTAATGCGTCCTTCACGAAGAAGATCAGTGACGAGGTTGCGCAGCATCGCTTTTCTGTGCGCAGTCGGTCTGCCTAATTTTCTGTAACCCGGCATCCTGCTCCTCCTTTCTATTCATCACTCGGTCTGAGTCCGAGACCGAGTTCTTCAAGCTTCTGTTTTACTTCTTCAAGGCTCTTTTTGCCGAGATTGCGAACCTTCATCATGTCATCTTCGCTCTTCTGTGTGAGCTCTTCGACGGTGTTGATGTTTGCCCGCTTCAGGCAATTGAACGATCTGACCGAAAGTTCGAGCTCTTCGATCGTCATCTCGAGCGCTTTTTCCTTCTGGCTCTCTTCCTTTTCAATCATGATGTCGAGACCGCCGCCGCTGTCATCGAGTTCGATGAAAAGCTTTAGATGCTCCTGCATGATCT
>JAISKP010000085.1 GCA_031260885.1 Eubacteriales Family XIII. Incertae Sedis bacterium | reverse complement strand
GGCAGAACGAGCGCGACAGCTTTTGCGGCACCGGTTGTGGTCGGAATGATCGAAAGTGCAGCCGCCCTTGCCCGACGGAGATCCTTATGCGGCAGATCGAGGATTTTCTGATCATTCGTATAGGAATGTACTGTGGTCATCAGCCCCTTTACGATGCCGAATTCCCGGTCTACAACCTTTGCCACAGGTGCAAGACAGTTCGTCGTACAGGATGCGTTTGAAATGACATTATGCGTAGCCGGATCGTACTTGTCTTCATTGACACCCATGACGATCGTAATATCTTCATCGGTGGCCGGTGCGGATATGATGACCTTTTTGGCACCCGCATGGATATGCTTCGCGGCGTCTTCCTTTTTCGTAAACAAGCCCGTCGATTCGAGAACGACCTCGACGCCGAGCTCCGCCCACGGAAGTTCCGCAGGGTTGCGAACCGCAGTGATCTGTATCTCTTTGCCGTTCACGATGATCGCATCGTCCTTCGAATCGACTTCGCCGTCAAAACGACCAAAACAGCTGTCATATTTCAACAGGTGCGCGAGGGTCTTGGGATCAGTGACGTCATTGATCGCAACGATATCGAAATCCGCGTTCTTTTCGAGCGCTGCCTTAAAGGCATTCCGACCGATTCTTCCAAAACCGTTGATTCCAACTTTTACACTCATTTCTCTTCTCCTTTTTCACATCTATTCATTAATCAACCAATACGCATACGTTGATTTAAAATACCTCGATTCAGTATCGTCTTCTTCCGGACGACGACTTGATCCCCATCGCACCTCTGTACTTTGCGATGGTGCGTCTCGAGACATCAATTCCTTTTTCCTGCAGCGATTCCACGATCGCTTGATCGGAGAGCGGATCCGTCGGATTTTCGGCTAAAACCGCATCGCGGATCATCGCTTTTATGCTGCCGGCTGCCATGCCTTCCACAGAACCATCCGAAATGCCGCTGGAAAAAAACCGTTTGATTTCAAAAACACCTCGGGGCGTCTGCATATATTTGCCGTTTACCGATCGGCTGACAGTGGACTCATGCACACCGACAACCTCCGCAATTTTCTTCAGCGTCAGCGGTCTGAGAAATTTCTCACCCTTTTCGAAAAAATCGATCTGATGATCTACGATTGCCTGTACAACATTGTATAATGTTTGATTTCGCTGTTCAATACTTTTTATCAGCCACACTGCGGAATTGAGCCTTCCCGTAAGGAACTCCTGCAGTCCGCTGCCCGCTTCGGATTCCCGGAGCAGCTTTCTGTAATACGGACTGATATGAAGCTTCGGAACCCCCGCCTCATTCAGTGTCACGATGTATCCGGTTTTTCCTTTCTCCACGATGATATCGGGGAAGATATACCGGATCTCGGAATCCCGCGCAAACTGCCTGCCCGGCTTCGGCTCCAGCGTGCGGATCATGTCTGCGATCTTCTGAACTTCGCCCATATCCATTTTCACGGCTCGGGCGATCTGTCCGATGCGGTTGGCGGCAAGATCTTCAAGATGCTTCATGATGATCATCCGGATTTCATCCCCTACCGTTCCGAAACTTTCGAGTTGCAGAAGCAGACACTCGGAGAGCGAGGCGGCGGCGACGCCCGGCGGGTCAAACGACTGGACAATGTGCAGCGTTTCCGCAACCGCATGCACTTCAACACCGAGTTCGGCGGCAATCTCCTCCGTGCGTAACGCAAGATAGCCGTTTTCGTCAAGCGAATTGATAATATACCGACCGATCAAAAGACGGTTTTCAGGCAGCCCTGCCATCTCAAGTTGAAGGGTAAGATGCTCGCAGAGCGTCACATCCTGAACCATGCCCGGTTCCGGCACCGACCCATGTTCGCCCTTATCATATCCCGAAAATTCCAGATGGCGGTAACTGATATCATCGATCTCTCGGGCATCAAGATATTCCGCCCAGTCAAACTCCTTGTCCGCGCGCGGTTGCGGCGCTCGGATCTCTTCGTTTTCTTCCGGAGGCACATACGCTTCCGCTCCGGTTTCGCAGGCGGCGGAATTTCCGTGCGGCGGCGATTCCGCCTCAGGTGCGGTGCCGCTCTCGAGAACAGGGTTCGCCTCGAGCTGTTTTTCGATGTATTCTTCGAGTTCCAGTGCGTTATACTGAAGAAGTTGAATTGCCTGAATCAGCTCAGGCGTCAGCGTAAGCGTCTGATTTTGTCTTAAGCTCAGATCGTTTGAGAGTTTCATTGTGTTGTTCCTCTGACGTCGGCAATTTTTATGAACGCCTCTGCTTCTACGGCTATCATATCACTTTTTCTCCGCACCGTAAATAAACGGAAACCAAAGTCTATCGTTGATTATCCGCCATGAATGTGCGATAATTTCACATGACAATATCGGAAACACAGAATGGAGGTATTCTTTGAAACGGATCAACATCGGGCTTCTCGGTCTCGGCAACATCGGCACAGGTACATACAAAGCCCTGGAAATGAATCGGGACATTATTGTTGCGCGTACCGGCCTTGATTTCGAAATCACGAGGATCCTTGAAAAGTTCGTCGACCGGGATAGAGGCATCACCGTTCCGACAGAGAAGTTCACACAGGATCCGCAAACCATCTGGAATGACCCCGAAATCGACATCGTGATCGAGTTGCTCGGCGGCATCGAACCCGCCACGTCCTTTATGCTCGAAGCGATCAAACACGGAAAGCACGTCGTGACCGCGAACAAGGCGGCGCTCGCGACAAACTATGAGGCGCTGCAGACCGCCGCAAAGGAAAACAACGTGATGCTGCGCTTTGAGGCCAGTGTAGGCGGCGGCATTCCCGTTCTGAACGCACTGACCACCGCGCTGCTTGCAAACGAGTACGAGGAGATTGTCGGCATTCTGAACGGCACGACGAACTACATTCTGACAAAGATGACCGAAGAAGGTCTCGAATACGAAGACGTACTGAAAGACGCACAGGCAAAGGGCTTCGCGGAAGCAAATCCGACGGCGGATGTCGAAGGCATAGACGCCTGCAACAAACTCTCCATCCTGATTTCGCTCGTTTTCGGACAGCGTATCCGCCCGGAGGATATCCCGACCACCGGGATCACGGGCATTACAAAGGAAGATATCAATCAGGCAAAGGCTGACGGTCAAGTCATCAAACTGCTTGCGTCCGCGAAGACGCAGGCGAACGGACTTCAGTACGCCGTAGCGCCGGTTCGTCTGGACCGATCACACCCGCTCGCCTCCGTCGGCAATGAGTTCAATGCGCTGTTTGTCACGGGCAATGCGGTGGGCGACCTGATGTTTTACGGCAAAGGCGCAGGTCCGCTGCCGACCGCCAGTGCGGTGCTCGGCGACGTGATTGAAATCAGCCGGGCCATCGCAAAAGGCAGTGCCTACGATATCTAGACGGCGGCGGGCAAGGCGGCATAAGAACACGGGTCTCACCCATTCCGGTGAACCCCTGTAAAGAAAAAGGAAGCAGAAACGGAGAGAGAAATGAGTTATTACAAAGACTGGAAAGACCTTACCGACAAGCAGACCGATGCATCGTTCCCTGAATTCTGGAAGAAGTACAGCGATGCGGAGGAACGGATCTATGCGGCGATTCTTTCGTCCGGAACCTACGCCGTCCGTGGCGCTTACGGCGATCTGGTCAAACAATACGACGTCGATCCGGTGCTTTTCATGGGCTTTTTGGATGGTGTTTCCGAAAGCGCTGTGCGGTCCTTTGATGAGAAGGATTTGGATGATTTTGAAGATTCCACTAAAATCGACATCGAAATTGAACCGGAGAAGTTATACTACAATATGCTCGTCGCAGATGCAAAGCACTTATCCACGCTTCCGGAATGGGATGGTGTGATCGATGCAGACCGCCGCACCCAGATCGAAAAGGAATATAAAGCCACCAAAACCATACACAAAGAAAAGCTGCCCGGCAGGAACGACCCCTGTCCCTGCGGAAGCGGTAAAAAATATAAAAAATGCTGTGGTGTGAACGCGCAACAGGATTAGACACCGGAAGATGGAGGTGACACATGCCGGATTTTATTTCCCTGAAAGACTACGTCTATGATTATATCTCCGAAGAAATCGGAAAAGGCAACCTAAAAAAGGATGAGAAGATCAACGAGAATTCGATCATCGGCACGCTCGGTATCAGCAGGACACCCGTACGCGAGGCACTGATTCAACTCGCGGCGGAAGGCATCATCGACAGCATTCCACGGAAGGGATTTGTCATCCGGGGACTCACGGCGCAAGAGGCTCTTGACATCTATAAGATCCTCGGCGTCCTCGAGGGACAGGCTGCACACGCGGCATGCGGGAATCTGACGAAAAAAGATTTTTCGGAAATGACTTTTTATATTGAAAGCATGGATCTTGCGATCCGCGCCGAGAATTATGACGTATACCACCAGTTTCAAACAAAATTTCACGATATCTATCTGGCGGCAGGCAAAAATGAAACCGCGCGACAGATCATTCGGCAACTCAAGCGAAAATTTTTAAACCACTCCTATATTCCGCCGGAAAATATATCAAAAATGGATGCGGTGTTGGAAACGAACGAAGAACATCGCGTTATGTTCGATCTGTTTCAAAAGGAAGATGCGGAAGGCGTCGAAAACTACGTGCGAACCATACACTGGGATCCGGTCAAGGCACAAATGGAATCTCTGGTATGACGCTACGCTGAAAATGTGATCTGCGTACCGGTGTTTCCGTCCAACGCATCCACCGCATGATACAGCGATGTAATGATCGCTCTTTTTGTCGGGTTTGCACGGACGAACTTGATCGCGGCCTGCACCTTTGGCAACATGCTGCCGGGCGCAAAATGCCCTTCCTGAATATAAGTTGCCGCCTCGGCAACCGACATATGATCGATCGTCGTTTCATTTGGTTTTCCAAAATTCAGAGAGACCTTCTCCACCTCCGTCAAAATGAGGAAGATGTCCGCATCCACGTCCTCCGCGAGTTTCTCTGCTGCGAAATCCTTGTCGATCACAGCAGCGACGCCCTCCAAGACGCCGTCCTCTCGCTCAATGACGGGAATCCCGCCGCCGCCGACCGTGATGACGATCGTCGAATCCCAGAGCCGTTTTACGGAATCGATCTCCACAATCCGCCGGGGAATCGGAGACGGCACAACCCTTCGATAGCCTCTACCCGAGTCCTCTACCATCGTATATCCTTTTTCGAGTCGCAGCTGCTCTGCCTCTTCTTTGGTATAAAATGAACCGATCGGCTTCGTCGGATTCTGAAATGCGGGATCGTTCTTCTCGACGATCACCTGTGTCACAATGCTGATGACCGGAATATTTTTATTGCGGAGATTCAGCGCGTAACGAAGTCCCTGCTGCAGATGATAGCCGATATATCCTTGGCTCATGGCGTCGCAGACATCAAACGGCATCACCGGCACCACGTCCGAAGCGACCTCCGAAGCGAGTGCAATCTGTCCCACCTGCGGACCATTGCCGTGTGCGATCGCGATCTCGTAGCCTCTTATACTGATCTCCGCCAAATATTCGCTCGTCCGGCGCACGATCGCAAGCTGCGCTTCGGACGTTGCAGGCGCACTTTTATCCTGAAGCGCATTGCCACCAAGGGCGATAACGACCTTTACCGGAGGTTGCTGCTTATGATTTATCGTCATATTGACACCGTTCTTTCTATCTGATCTATTCGAAAAAATTTTGACAATATCTTAACACAATCAACCCGAACCTATCCAATTTTCCGATCCAGCACATATCCATAGGCCACCTTTCGCGCGTGCTCCCCTTCGAGAAATACACCGTGTATTTCAGGCGAAAAGCCGGGGAAGCGATTGATGCCTTCTTCTAGAATCAGAAAATACCGCTGTGCGGTCTCGCTCCACCGCTCACCCGGCGCGACGCAGAAGATGCCCGGCGGATAAGGAAGCGCACCTTCGAGCGCAATCTCACCGAGGATATCCGCGATGCGCACGAGCTTTGCATTGTTGCGGACGAGTTCGTAATTCGCTTCCTGCGCCGTGAGCACCTGTTCGGGGAACGTCGCTTCGCGGAAAAGCCGCTGTTGATAGGTCTTCGACTCGTTGGTCTTATAGAAATCGTGCATCTCTTTGCAGAGTTCACAGATGGAATAACCTCTGTAACGTTCGATATTTGCCGCATAGAGGAGCGGCAACGTCTCGCTCAGCGAAGCATCCTCCTTCATGAGGCGTTCGAAGCGCACCAACTGCGCGATGAGGGAATCCATCTTCTCCACCGTCTCGGCCGGCGTCAGCAGAAAGAGGATCGAATTGAAATCATTTTTTTCCGGAATGATCCGGTTATCCCGCAGATAGCTTGCTAAAATCGTTGCAGGAATACCGAAATCCGTATAGTCCCCTGTTTCGAGGTCGATGCCGGGCGTCGTGAGCATCAGTTTGTTCGGATCGACGAAATACTGTCCGTCGCCGTAGCCCTCGAACGAATGCCATTTTGCATCCGATTCAAACTGAAAAAATTCAACGCTGCGCGCGATCTCATCCGTATCGTATTCTTCCCATAAGCGTCCGCGCACGACAGGCGGCACAAAGGGTTTCAGTAGACTGCACTCGCGCAGAATGCGCTTCCTCGTTTCGATGCCGATCCGCACGCAGTCATCCCATAGTTTTCTGCCGGATTCACGGTCCTGCATGCGCGCATTGACGTCCAGCGAGGCGTAGAGCGGATAAAACGGGCTCGTGCTGGCATTGAGCCTATACGAATTGTTGAAGCGCTTATGATCCACATACCGCTTCTGTCCCGCAATATGATTGTCTTTTTTATGAATGTAGGAGGTCTGTGAAAAACCGGCTTGCTGTTTGTGTACGGACTGCGTGACAAGGATGCCGGGATCCTCTGCCGTCAGTTCGAGCAACAGCGGGGAACAATCCCGCATCATTGGAATGAACTGTTCGTAGCCGACCCATGCGGAATCGAAGAGAATATAGTCGCAAAGATGTCCGATCTTGTCCACGACCTGTCTTGCATTGTAGATCGTCCCATCATAGGTACCAAGCTGAATGGCCGCAAGGCGGAACGGTCGTTGCGCCGTTGCTTTGTCCGGACAGATACGGGCGAGCCGCTCACGGATATAGCCCTCATCAAAACAATGTTCATCGATGCCGCCGATGAACCCGAGCGGATTTCTTGCCGTTTCGAGATAGACCGGCAGTCCGCCGCATTTGATCAAGGCTGCGTCGTATACGGATTTGTGATTGTTTCGATCGAACAGCACCAGATCACCTGGGGTGACCAGCGCCCCGATTGCGACGCTGTTCGATGTACTCGTACCGTTCAGGATGAAGAAGGTTTCATCGGCGTTAAAGACTTTCGCCGCATTCTTGGTAGCCTCGCTCGGCGGACCCTCGTGAATGAGAAGATCGCCCATCGCAACGTCGGAATTGCAGATGTCGGACTTGAAGATCAGTTCTCCGTAGAACTCGTAGAGATACCTTCCTGCAGGGTGTTTTTTGAAATACTGCCCGCTCTGGTGCCCCGGACAGTCAAACTGCAGATTATTCAGTTCCATATAATCGCTCAGCGACTCGAAGAACGGCGGAAGCATTCGCCCTTCATATTGGCTCGCAGCCGTCTCGATCTCGTTGCTGATGATGCTTTCCGTATAATGTTGCACATCCGCCAACCGGTAGATCTTCTCCCGCACGGAAGCCGGTACGTCCGCGGGATTTTCCGTGAAAACAAAGACCGGAATACCAAATCGCGTTTCATAGATTGCGTCAATGAGTGCCTCGTCTGTATCAAAGAGAACCGCCGCCGCAATGTCCGTATAGTCCGTCTCATTGACCGGAATTACGGCGCGCAGGGTTGAAAAATACGATCTAACCGAATCTGAACATGCTATTTTCAACGCTCTCATTTTATTTTCCTCATCTATTCTCCTCTTCTTGTTCCCCCAAGTAGCGTATCCCTGCGACACAACCGTTACACGGTTGCGACCATTACCGCCTTGATCGTATGCAGACGGTTTTCCGCTTCATCGAAAACCACGGAATGTCTGCTGCGGAAAACGTCGTCCGTCACCTCGCGGATATCGTAGCCGAGTTCGTACTGTGTCTTCGCCATCACGGTCTCAAAGTCATGAAACGCCGGCAAGCAGTGCAGGAAAAGAACGTCCGGGTTTTCTGTCTTCTCGAGTAGTTCCATCGTGACTTTATACGGTGTGAGCAGTTTGACCCGCTCGGGAATCAGCGCTTCCTCGCCCATGGAAGCCCACACATCCGTATAGAGAACGTCTGCGCCTTTCAGCGCTGCCACATCGCTTGAGAACCGGATGCTTGCGCCCGTTTCCACTGCAATGGGTGCGACGCGATCCAGCACATCCTGCGCCGGTGCGAGTTCCGGCGGACCGAATGCGACAAAATCCATCCCGAACTTTGCACAGCCGTACATCCATGCGTAAGACATGTTGTTTCTCGTGTCTCCGCAGAAAACGACCTTCACATTGTTCAGCGGTTTGTCAAGATGTTCCTCAATTGTCAGCAGATCCGCAAGGATCTGCGTGGGATGATCGATGTCCGTCAGACCGTTCCACACAGGTACGCCGCTATACTTCGCGAGATCTTCGACGATGGACTGTTCATAGCCTCTGTATTCGATGCCATCGAAAAAGCGTCCGAACACCTTTGCGCTGTCCTCAAGGGATTCCTTCTTTCCGAACTGCGAACTTGCGTTATCTAAAAATGTCACCGCTGCGCCTTCCTGCGAAGCGCCGACCTCAAACGCACACCGCGTCCGCGTCGAGGACTTTTCAAACAGAAGCAGGATATTTTTGCCTTTCAGATGCTCCGAGAGGATCCCTGCATGTCGTTGCGCCTTGAGATCCTTTGCGAGATCCAATAGATACCGTATTTCTTCGGTTGTAAAATCCATGAGTGTCAGAAAGCTTCTGCCCTTTAAATTCACTGCCATTTTTGCTCCGTTTCTCTCCATTACCAAAGTTTATCCTGCTTCTTCTGCGCTTATTCTCCCAACTCGAAAAACGCGGGGTGCTCCAACACATAGGGCAGGAGCGCTGATGAAACACGAATCTCACCGAGCTGAAGCGTATTTTTTATTTGAACGACTCTGCATTTTTTCAGGTCGCCGCCCCAGAGCTTTACCGCGCCGCAAAACGCCTCCCGTTCATCCTTCATTACAATCGGAATATGCGCCGTCTCATATCCGTCGCCGACTGCGAAAACATTCGCGTAGGTTGACTCAAAATCGATGGAGAACAGAACGGCTTCCGTCGTGATGTCCGCCATGCCGATCCCGGATGCATTGCCGTGCGTCCCCTCCGAAAGTCGATGCACGACAAGCACCTTGATATCCGGAATGTCTTCTCTTTCAGCCTTAGGACCGTAACGTCCCACGATGTTCGGATCCATGCCGCCGCCGGAGAAGTTCTTGCCGATCTCGTCGACGAGTAGAATATCGATCTCCGGAATCCTGATCCGAGGCATGTATGCCTGTGCCTTTATCAGAAGTTCCGATTCCCGCGTGAAGATCTGCTCCGCCGGAATCGCATGAATTTCCGCAATGCGATCCTCAGAATTTTCGATGATGGCAATTCCGAAACCGATATTGCCGTTTTCAAGAATGAGTGCTGCAGCGTCCGGAATCAGCGTTGCAAAATTTTTAAATCCGACCTGATGAATCGCAGAACAGCCGACATGCCCCCCGAGACCGATGACCGCCATCTTGCAAAGTCCGCTCTCGACAGGTCCGTTAAAATCCGTATGCGGCTTCACGCGGTTGATCAGGATGGTCATATCCGCTTCGAGCGCTTCCTTGCTCGTAAAGATGGGAATGGAACCGACCTGACCCAGGTGAACCGTCTCATCATCCGCAGAAATCGAAACGCCCATCGTCTCTTCTGTGATGCCAAAGCTCTCAAGCACTGCAAGACGGCCGGCTTTCGTCCCGCCGCCATGGCTGCCCATCGCTGCGACGATGAAGGGCTGTACACCGCGCATCTTGAGCTGCGCGATAACTTCAGCCGCGAGCACATCAATGTGGTCGATTCCCCGGCTGCCGATCGCAAGCGCCACACGTTGTCCCGGAACAATCCGCTCTCCGATCCCGGGCAACTCAAACAGCTCCGAAATGCGCGCAGCAATATCCGGGAGCGATACGCCCTGAAATTTCTGTCTGATGGGGTACAACTCGGGAATTTCGATATTCAAATCATCCGGCAATAAAATCGGCATTTTATCTCCCCTTGTAAAACGATCTGTCTTTTATTTTATATGCTTGCGAAACACCGCCGCAAGCCGTGTCATTCCATTTTCAATGTTCTCAGCCGACATCGTCGCGTAGCTGAGCCGAAGCGTATCCGGATGTCCGCCGTACGGATAGAAGGTATCACCCGGTACAAAAGCCACTTTCGCTTCATCCATCGCAACCTGAAACAACTCCTGTGCATCATTTCCGGTCGGAAGTTCCAGCCATACAAACAGACCGCCGTCCGGGATCGTATACGTGATTCCCGCCGGAAATTCGTCTTTGATGATCCGGATCATGAGATCCAGTTTTTCCAGATAGGATGCATTCAGCTCAGCGATGTGCGCTTCGATATCCTGCGTCCTAAGATACTCCGCAATCTGACGCTGACCCGGTTCATTCGTATGCAGATCCGCCGCCTGCTTGAGAACGACGTAGTTTCTGACGATCTCGGGCGTTGCAACGACCCAGCCGACCCGATATGCGGGACAGAGGATCTTCGAGAACGACCCGAGGTAGATCACACTGCCTGTCTTGTCGAAATGTTTCAGCGGCGGAACGGATTCGCCTCTGAACCGCAAATCATAGTACGGACTGTCTTCGACAACCGCCACGTTGTATTCTTCCGCCAATGCCACAAGCCGTTTTCTTCTGAGCAGCGACATCGTACGTCCCGTCGGATTTTGAAAGTCCGGAATCGTATAGATGAATTTCGCGTTGGGATTTTCCTTCAGCTTCTGTTCAAGGATATCCATGCGCATGCCGTCTTCGTCCATATCCACTTCGATGAATTCCGGTTCATAATACCGGAAAGCATTGATGGCACCCATATAGCTCGGTGCCTCAATGATGACGGCATCTCCTTTATCTACAAAGATTTTACCTGTCAAGTCGAGTCCCTGTTGGGATCCGCTGATGATACACACGTTTTCGAGTCCGGCAGGGACGCCGAGTTTCGCCATACGCTGTATCAATGCGCGGCGCAATCCTTCGTTGCCCTCCGTCACACTGTATTGCAGTGCCGATTTTCCGTCATCGTGCAGTACGGCAGTGCCCGCAATGCTGAGTGCACCGACAGGAAAAGTATCCGCATCCGGATTTCCGCCGGCAAAGGAAATGATGCTCGGATCGGCTGACAGCTTTAACAGTTCACGGATGATCGAAGGCTTCGCCTGCTCCATTCTTGTCGCATATTTGTACTTCATGGCTTCCCTCGCTACAGTTTTTTCACGGCGCTAACGACAGATGCGACCGAAGTGATGATGCAGTTGTCCGTCGCCTTCCGCGTATAAAAGCCGATGTGCGGCGTCAGCACCGCAGTCTCCGCAGCAGCAAGCTTGACCTCTGTCGGAGGTTCCTGATCGTACACATCGACAGCCGCCGCCCTGAGATGTTTGCTTTTCAGCGCATCGAGCAACGCATCGTTGTCTACGAGTTCGCTTCTGGCAGCATTGATCAGGACGCTCCCCGGTTTCATGCTTGCGAGAAGCGCGCGGTTCACGATCCGCTTCGTATCATCGTTGACCGTTAAATGCAGCGATACAAAATCGCAGGTGCGGAACAGTTCTTCGATTGATACATATTTCACATTGTATTTTGCCTTCAGTTCTTCGTTTTCATAGAGATCAAAGGCGTATACTTCGGCTCCGAGCACAGCCGCTTTTTGAGCGACGAGACGCCCGATGCTGCCCGTACCGGCAACACCGAATTTCGAACCTGCAATTTCAATTCCTTCGCATGCTTCCGTCTGCCACTGCCCGCTCCGAACGATCTGATTCGCCGTGCAGAACGGCCTAGCGGTCGCAAAGGCAGCCGCAATCGCATACTCCGCTACGGCATTGCTGCCGTAGCCGGAGACGTTCAGGGCGAGAATACCTTTTGACGCTGCATAATCCACATCGACGAAGGTGTTGATCCCCGTTCCGAGGAACTGTATGATCTTCAGATCCGGAAGCCGATCGATCATCTCGTTCGGAATCTGCATCACGCCAAAGAGGATCACATCCGCACCGCTGGCGCGTTCGACAGCTTCGTCGATCGTCGCGGGTGGTCCCGCGAAGGAGACCACCTCACCCAGTTCACGAAGCGGATCGAAAAAGGCCTCGTCGTTGATAAACATCTGCGCATCAATATTTACAAACTTCATCTTTGTTCACCCCAAATATTTTTGTAATTCGAATTTACGTTTTATTCCGCCTTTTCTTCAATTTTCGCTGCTGCATTCGCATCCGCGCCGCCGCTGAGCATTTCGCTCGTATCCACCCGACCGCCGGGAACGATCAGAGAGATGACAACACAGCAGAACAGCGAAACGATCATACCGAGATAGACGGGGTCGCCGCCCGGACCCATCCAACCGACCGCATACATGATGATCGTGAGAAAACCGCCGCTGGCGATGCCGGTCGTAATGCCCCATTTCGATGCCTTCTTCCAATATAGGGTGAAGAGCATCGGGAAGAGGAAAGCCGAGCCGCAGAGCGAGAAGATGAAATACATCGCACCCGCCAAAGACGTGATCTGCATTGCCGCAATCGTTACACCGATGCCGACGATCAGGATCGCGATCGGCAAAGCCTTGTTCAGGGTCTTATCGGTTAGCTTTGGAAATAAGGATCTTCCCGCATCATAGACGAGGTGCGTCGTACCGACGAGCAGCATTGCGCTGATGGTCGACATGATCGCAGCAAGCAGCGCCGCGATGCCAAGACCGGCAATTCCCACAGGGAAGATCTTCATGATGAATACAGGGAAGGCTGCCTCCGCAGTTCCGTAATCCGTTACGAGGTTCGGAAGGAGGACAACTGCGCCGGCTCCGATGATGACGAGACCGATGCCGAAGAGAATCGTTAGCACAGCGGAGATCAGGAAGGATCTCTTTGCGATCTTCGTGCTCTGCCCCGCAAGTGCACGCTGCGGCACGGTCGGATCACCGGGAACCGACAGGAACAGCAGCACGCAGGATG
>JAISKP010000070.1 GCA_031260885.1 Eubacteriales Family XIII. Incertae Sedis bacterium | reverse complement strand
CGACGCCGGCGGTCATGGAAGCCTGCGGAAGCCCGCTCACAAATAAATATGCGGAAGGTTATCCGGGGAAACGGTATTACGGCGGATGCGAGCATGTCGACGAGGTCGAAAGCATCGCGATTGAACGTGCGAAGAAGATCTTCGGCGCGGAATATGCGAACGTACAGCCGCATTCAGGCAGCAGCGCAAACATCGCGGTGTACTTTTCGCTTCTTGAGCCCGGAGATACCGTGCTCGGTATGGATCTTTCAAACGGCGGTCATCTGACGCACGGTAGTAAGGTCAACATCTCGGGAAAGTACTTCAATTTCGTTTCATACGGTGTCGATCCTTCCGATGAGAAAATTCATTTTGATGTGATCCGAAAACTCGCGCACGAACACAGACCCAAGATGATCGTCGCCGGTGCGAGCGCTTATCCGCGCATCATTGAATCGGATAAATTTCGGGAGATCGCCGACGAAGTCGGCGCACTCTTGATGGTGGACATGGCGCACTTTGCCGGGCTTGTAGCCGCCGGTGTGCATCCGAATCCGGTCGAACATGCGCACGTCGTCACGAGCACGACGCACAAGACGCTGCGCGGCCCGCGAGGTGGCGTCATCTTTGCAAAGGAAGCGTTTGGCGCGAAAATCAATAAGGGCATCTTCCCCGGTATTCAAGGCGGTCCGCTCATGCACATCATCGCGGGTAAGGCGGTCTGCTTCGCTGAGGCGATGAAGCCTGAATTCATCACCTATCAAAAACAGATCGTTGCGAATGCAAAGACCTTGGCGGATGAGTTGATGCGCCGCGGCTATAAGCTGCTTTCAAACGGAACGGACAACCACCTTGTTTTGGTCAGCCTGATTGACAAGAATATAACGGGTAAAGATGCGGAACACTGGCTGGACGCTGCAAACATCACGACCAATAAAAATGCGGTCTTAAATGACCCGAACGGTCCGAACGTGACCAGTGGCATCAGACTCGGCACACCGGCGCTGACGACGCGCGGGTTTAAAGAAGAGGACGTCGTCCGGACGGCGGAAGCCATCACGCTCGTGCTGGATCATCAGGGAGATGCGGCATATACGGAAAAGGCGAAGGGCATCGTCAAAGAACTGACGGAAGCGCATCCGCTGTACAACCGGCCGTTTGACAGATATTGAACAATGATAGAGAAAAGCATAAATGAACTGATTTTATATAAAAACCTCAGCAGCGACCCGGTCTTGAAAAATGCTTGGTTGCTGTTTTCAAAATACGTGGAAGGAATCGATGCCGAACGTTTTGGCAGAAAAACAGTGTTTTCCGTATCCGCGGCGCTGTGGTACGATTTGCAGCGTGAGATGCTGGCGATTGTCGGGCATGAGGAGGTTCAGGCGAATTATTGGCAGAACTATCTGTGCAGGATCGTCGGCGCTTCGGATAATATTTTTTCTCGGCTTGCGGAGAAAGGCACCTATAAGCCTTCGTCCGGCGCTGCCGCTGTGGCATCGGATCCGATTGCAGATGCAGTCTTCGAACTTGCGGCACAGGAACTCGTCGTGATTCGGGAATTGTACGCACTTGATTTTGAACTGCTTGCAAACGCCCTCGAAAAAGGAACAGGGATCAAAAAAGGTCAGGAGAATTTTGCTGCACGTAAGGTCGTCCTCGCAGGGTCTTCTCGGAGACAGCGGATTCACGAAGCCCTCACGGCGGACACGCCTCTAAAATCAGTCAAAATCTTGGCCGAATATTATTACACACATGGCGCAGGCGTCTTTGAGGCCTATGATTCTTTTCTTTGGGAAGGACATCTCATGGAAGTTCGGAGCCCCGACCCGATCCGCATGGATGACCTGATCGGATATGAATCCCAGAAGAAGGCTTTGATCGAAAATGCCGAGCGGCTGCTTGCAGGACTTCCCACAAGCAATGTACTGCTCTACGGAGACAGTGGGACGGGGAAATCATCTTCGGTCAAAGCTCTGATCAACGGATACAAAGACAGAGGGCTGAAACTGATCGCCATACCAAAAAATCGCATCGGTGAACTGCCTGATGTGATCGACCTGATTGCGGACAGGGGCGTGAAGGTAATCATCTTCATCGACGATCTGTCCTTTGAAGAGTCTGAAAGCAGTTACAAAGCCTTCAAGTCCGTGCTCGAAGGCGGCGTGAATGCGCGTCCTCAAAATGCCTTCATCTGCGTCACCTCGAATAGGCGCAACATCGTAAAAGAAGTTTGGAAAGACCGTGAAGGCAGCGACGACGTCCATTTGAGGGACAATCTGCAGGAGAAGCGTTCGCTGTCCGAACGTTTTGGTATTACGCTTGTCTACATGTCTCCACAGAAGGACGAATACTTGGAGATTGTAGAACGTCTCGCTCAAAATGCCGGAATCGCCCTTGATCGGGAAACGTTGTTCGAACAGGCGCTGACGTGGGAAATTCGCCACGGCGGGCGGTCGGGCAGAACCGCGAGGCAGTTTGTCGACGCGCTGATCGGACAGTCATGAGTAGATTTTTTCGCGGCAACGGCATGATGGTCGTCATGTTTATCGTGCTCGCGGCGAGCATGATTCTCCAAGGGGATGTGTTGAGCCACCCCTTGCAGTGGTTGATTTGGAAGCTGTTTATCATCCCAGGCATCATCATTGGCATCACGGTACACGAATTTGCGCATGCGATTGCCGCGTATAAGCTCGGCGATCCCACACCGAAGATCCAAAAGCGCGTAACGTTGAATCCGCTTGCGCATATTGAACCGATCGGACTCATCGCACTGCTTTTGATCGGCTTCGGTTGGGGTAAGCCGGTTCAGGTCAATCCCTATGCATTTCGCAGGGAACGCCTGTACAATTTTATTACGGACATCGCGGGTGTTGTGACGAATTTCATCATGGCAATTCTGTTCACCGGCATTTACCGAATCGTTGAGAACGCATTGTTGCATATGACCTTTGCGGGCAACCATACGCAGTACTACATTATGTATTATCTGTGCATCGTGATCCAGTGTGTCATTTACATGAACCTGGTGCTCATGATCTTCAACCTCCTGCCGGTGCCGCCGCTCGACGGGTTCGGCATCATCACGGAACTGTTTGATCTACGCAGAAAACCGATCTATCACCAAATCTACAATGCGGGTTTCCCGATTCTCATCGTGCTCATCATGCTGCAGGTTCCCGCGCGCGTCATCGCACCCGTCATCCGTTTTTTCTATCACCTCCTCGCAAATATCTTCGGCATCTCCGGCGTTTTCGACATGTTTCTGTAAGTGTATTGAGCCGCCGCCGCTTTTGTCGTAAGATAAAGTAGAGCGGATTGCTCGAACCCGCCTAAAACGGAGTCCGATCGTTTGTAACGGTATTGATAAAAAAGTCAGGAGATCCTATGACAGTTCAGGTAAATGCCTTCGGCGCTGCGGACGCACCCGCAAAGATCTTTTCTCTTACAAATGCGAACGGCATGAAGGTGTCTGTCACAGACTTTGGCGCTTCTGTTGTCAGCATTCTCGTTCCGTCAAAGACCGGAGCGCTCACGGATGTTACGCTTGGCTACAACAGCTATGAGGGATACCTGAACGGCGAATCCTTCCAAGGTGCCAGCGTCGGCAGGATCGCAAACCGCATCGGCGGCGGATCTATCGTCATTGACGGTGTCACCTATACGCTGGATAAAAATTTTGGCGAAGATACGCTTCACGGTGGCTTTGATCAATACGGCAAACGATTTTGGGAGACGGCAGACATCGCAAGTGCGCCGGATGCGGTCACCTTCAGGTTGCTGAGCCCGAATGGGGATCAGGGAATGCCCGGCAATGCGGATATTTCCGTTGCTTATACGCTGACCGATGACAATGCGCTTGAAATTCGTTATCGCGCCGTCTCGGATGCGGATACATTCTTCAATTTCACAAATCACACTTACTTCAACCTGAACGGTGCCGGACACGGAAATGTCTTAAATCACCGGCTTCTGCTGAACTGCGGGCATTTTACGCCGACAGATGCAGATTGTGTCTCAACCGGAGAGATCCGTTCGGTCGAAGGGACGCCGTTTGATTTCAGAACACCAAAGTCGATCGGCAGGGACATCGGTATCGACGATGAACAGTTTCATGGCGAAAGCGGATTTGATCAGAATTATGTGATTGATCATCCTTCCCTGGAGATCCCGTTTGCTCGGGTTTGGTCGGAAGAGACAGGCATTGAGCTGACAGCCTTCACGAATCTACCGGGGGTACAGCTCTATACGGGCAATTTTCTTACGGCTGAGTCTGATTTGAGGAACGGTCCCGGCTTTGGCATCTATGATGGATTTACTTTGGAAACGCAATATTTCCCGGACACACCGCACCATGAAAACTTCCCTTCAGCCCTTTACGGTGCCGGTCAGGAGATGAGCAGCACGACTGTTTATCAGTTTTCTGTAAAATAACCGGGGAGAATTTGAAAAATGAGAATAGCAACAAAAGGAATCGCTGCGATTGTTATACTGTTGGGCATGCTGGGACTGCTGGGGTGCGGCACTTCTATTGAAGCGCCGATCGGATTGGACGCCGCCCCGGAGGGTACACATACCGTTGTCATTTCGTGGACAGCGGTGGACGGTGCCGAAAGTTATACAGTCAGCCTTACGGCGACGACATCTGCGCCTATTACGCGGTCAACCGAAGAAACAGAGATCGTTTTTGACGATTTAAAATCCGGAACGACCTACTCCGTCAGCGTCGTTTCGGCGAAAAAGAACAATGAGATCATCTCTGAGCCGGCGATCACCAAATTCACAACAGGGTCGCCCGTCGTGGAAGATATTGCGGGAATCAACGCCGAAGCGATTTCTGATACTGAAATTTACGTTTCATGGGACGCCTCAGTTCTCCCGGAAGGTGAGGAAGGCATCGTGTCCTACGTTGTGGAGGGTACCGAAGCGTTGACCGAAGATTTTACGGTACTTACCGAAAAACCGATCGATACGCCTGCTTTCACACATTCCGGTTTGCCGGGAAGCAGTCTTTATTTTTACCGGGTGCATGCCATTCTTACGATCGACGACACCGACTATGTGTCACAGAACAGCGAGACAGTCTATGCGGTCACCGCCGTCAGCGGACTGACCGCCGAAACGAAGTCTGACAGTGAAATTACCCTTTCGTGGAATGCAGCGACGCTTCCTGAAGACGCGGACAGATCGGTCTATTATATCCTTGAGGGCTCAGATGCGGAAGACGGTGTGTTTGCAGCACTTCAAGAAGATCCGATTTTCGAAGCTTCCTACGCGCGCACCGGACTGAAAGGCAGTACGACAGAATATTATCGAGTCCGTGCCGTTGTTGCAATTGATGAAGTGACTTATACATCCATTGACAGCAATATTGTCAGTGCGACCACCGACAAAACGCCTGAACCTGTGGCGCGTGCTGCGTCATCCGGCGTCGGAAGCATTACGGATGCGCAGTATGCCGAGTCTTTGAGCATTGCGCAGTCGATCGCAAGCAGCATCCCGCCGGCTTCCGATCTGCAGCGCGTTCAGATGGCTGCTTCCATCGTGTCCGGGTATTATCAGTCCGGGGTACATAAGGAATCCGGACCTTATTACAATACACCGTATGGGGTATTTGTGGCCGGAGAGTCTTCATGTGCAGGTTGTACCAGAGCGCTCGGAATGGTATTGAGTTGTATGGGATATTCGTGGGAACATGTGAACCCCAATTCATGGACGCATCAGTGGTGCAGACTCACGATGGACGGGCAGGTGGGTTTTGCCGATGGGCAGGTCGGTTGGGCAGGCTATGGTCCTCATCCGGTGGAG
>JAISKP010000014.1 GCA_031260885.1 Eubacteriales Family XIII. Incertae Sedis bacterium | reverse complement strand
GAAAATGCCATTGCGTTTTTAAGCAAATAATGGTAAAATAACAGGGCGCAATTTCCGCAGACAGCGGAATCGCGGCAAGGAAATTAAGTACCCTTGCTTTGACGTTCGTAACTCCGACGGCGGCACGGCAGGCGGCGTATCATGATAAAGGAGAAAGAAAATGATCGACCAGGCAAAAAAAGCGGAAATTATTAATGACTATAAAACAAAAGAAGGAGACACCGGTTCGCCGGAGGTGCAGGTAGCAATCCTGACGTACAGGATCAACGATCTGAATGAACACCTGAAAATCCACAAGAAGGATCACCATTCGAGAAGAGGTCTTCTCAAAATGGTCGGACAGAGAAGAAATCTGCTGAACTATCTGAAGGAAAAGGATATTGAGAGATACAGAACGCTCATTTCCCGTTTAGGACTCAGAAAATAGGAAAGCAAACAAGGCGGGGAGTACCTCGTCTTGTTTATCAGTTGGCGGTGCCAACCGATCAATATTTTATGTGCCGCCCGGCACACGGCAGTCAAATCTCATCAATTCGATTTGATTGCAACTATGAAGAATTGTGAGAGAAGAGAA
Organism: Eubacteriales Family XIII. Incertae Sedis bacterium; assembly: GCA_031260885.1. Classification (GTDB taxonomy): domain Bacteria; phylum Bacillota; class Clostridia; order Peptostreptococcales; family Anaerovoracaceae; genus JAISKP01. Next base: position 3,623 of record JAISKP010000014.1, on the reverse strand, counting down.
TGCGGGAAAGGAAAAGAAATGAGATTTGAAGATTACAGGGTATTTAAGACGGCGCTCGGAGGCAGACTGCTTCAGTTTGAGATCGGTAAGGTTGCGGAGCAGGCAAACGGCGCGGTGACGGTACGGTACGGAGACACGGTGGTCAACGTCACTGCTACGATGGCGAAGTCGCCTCGGGAAGGCATAGACTTCTTCCCGCTCAGTTGTGAATATGAAGAAAAGATGTATGCCGCGGGTAAGTTCCCCGGTGGATTTATCAAAAGAGAAAGCCGTCCGTCCGAGAGAGCGACCCTGAACGCACGCCTGATGGATCGCCCGCTGCGCCCGCTGTTTCCAAAAGGATTTAAGAACGACGTGCAGATCGTTGCAACGGTGCTCAGCATCGATCACGACTGTCCGCCCGAAGTCGCTGCGATGATCGGTTCGTCCGTAGCGCTCTCCATCTCGAATATTCCTTTTGAAGGACCGACCGGCACGGTTGTCGTCGGTTATATAGACGGCAGATACGTCGTCAATCCGACAACGGAAGAAAGGTTGGTCAGCAAGCTGAACCTCACTGTTTCCGGCACGTACGACGCCATTATGATGGTGGAAGCCGGTGCACAGGAACTGTCCGAAGCGGAGATTTTGGATGCGATCCTGTTCGGTCACGACGAAATCAAGAAGATCGTTGAATTTATCAATGAGGTTGTCGGCGAAGTCGGAAAAGCGAAGGCTGAAGTGACGGAAGACGGAATCCCGGAAGATCTGTTCGCTGCTGTCCGCGAGATTGCGACGCCGAAGATGCGCGATGCGATTCACACGGTAGAACGCCAGGCACAGTATGAGAAGATCGATGCCGCCTATGCGGATACGAAGGAAGCGTTGGAAGAACGTTTTCCCGACAGCTCAAAATTCATCTCCACCGCTGTCGAAGAGATCATGGTCGAAGAATTCAGAAATATGATTTTAGACGAAGGCGTTCGCCCCGACGGCAGAAAGCCGAATGAAATCCGACCGATATGGGTTGAGACGGGATTCCTTCCGAGGACGCACGGCACGGGTCTCTTCAAAAGAGGTCAAACGCAGGTTCTGTCCGTTCTGACGCTTGCGCCGCTCGGTGAAGGTCAGACGATCGATGGCATCGGTGATGAGACAAATAAACGGTATATCCACCACTACAATTTCCCACCTTATTCTGTGGGTGAAACGCGTCCGATGCGCGGTCCAGGTCGCAGGGAGATCGGTCACGGCGCGCTTGCAGAACGTGCGCTGCTGCCGGTGCTTCCGAGTGAAGAGGAATTCCCGTATGCGATCCGCATCGTATCCGAAGTCCTTTCGTCGAACGGGAGCTCTTCTCAGGGTTCGGTCTGCGGCAGCAGCCTTGCGCTGATGGATGCGGGCGTTCCGATCAAAGCGACGGTTTCGGGCGTCGCGATGGGACTTGTCGAATCCTATAACGAAGCGACGGGCGAAAGCCGTATCGAGATTCTCTCAGACATTCAGGGTCTTGAGGATCATTACGGCGATATGGACTTCAAGGTCGCCGGAACGGCAGCCGGCATTACGGCCGTTCAGATGGACATCAAGGTGCACGGTCTTTCCAAGGAGATCCTCGAAAAGGCGTTGGCACAGGCAAATGAAGGCAGAGCGCACATTCGGGAACAGATGGAACTGGAGATCAAGGAGCCAAGAGCGGAGCTTTCGCCGTATGCACCAAGGATCATCACGATCCAGATCGATACAGATGATATTCGCACGGTCATCGGACCGGGCGGCAAGACGATCAACCGGATCACTGCCGAAACGGGCGTCAAGATCGACATCGAAGAAACGGGTGTCATCTACATCGCAGCGCCGAGTATGGAATCCGCGGAAGCGGGCGTCAAAGCGATCGAACTGTTGCTCAAGGACGTCGAGATCGGTGAGATCTACGACGGCGTCGTCAAACGCATCATGGCGTTCGGCGCGTTCATTGAAGTCCTGCCGGGTAAAGAAGGTCTGCTGCACATCTCGAAGATGGAAAATCATCGCGTCGAGAAGGTCGAAGACGTCATGAACCTCGGCGACCAGGTTCGGGTCAAGGTCGTTGAGATCGACAATCAGGGCAGAATCAATCTGAGCAGAAAGGAACTGCTGGAAGATTAATGATTATAGAAGGAAAGCTTTCAAACGGTGTTACAACGATCTTCGAACATCTGCCTTACGTTCAGTCTGCAGCGATCGGCATATGGGTAAAAGCCGGTGCCGTCGATGAACGACAGCCGAGCACCGGCGGAACTGCCGACGGGAACGCGGAAAAGATCAACGGCGGCATATCGCATTACATCGAGCACATGATGTTCAAGGGCACACGGAACCGAAGCGCGAAGCAGATCGCTGAGGACATCGACAAGATCGGCGGTTCGATCAACGCGTTCACCGGAAGAGAGGCAACCTGTTACTATGTGAAGACATTGACGGAAAACCTTCAGGGATCCGTCGATGTGCTTGCGGATATGTTCAATGCGTCGCTCTTCGACCCCATAGAGATGGAGAAGGAAAAGAACGTCATCATCGAGGAGATGAAGATGATCGAGGATTCGCCTGAGGATTTCGGGCAGGATCTGATCGGTGAGACCGTTTTCAACGGTGCTTCCCTCGGACACAGCGTCATCGGTACGCGTGAATCCGTGTCGGACGTGAAGCGGCAGGACATCTTGGATTATATGTCCGAACGTTACACCGCTGAGAATCTCCTGATCTCGGTCGCCGGAAACTTCGATGAAAAGGGTCTTCCGGAGATGCTGGAGCGCGGTTTCGGGCGGATTGCCCCGGGCGGCAAGCCTCGGAAAAGCATCCTTGCACCACACGCGCCGACGTCAGTCCGGAAGACGAAGGATATCGAGCAGACGCATCTGTTTTTCGGATGCAGAGGTATTCGGCAGGAATCGGATGATTATTATACATTTCTGCTTTACAACAGCATCCTCGGCGGCGGCATGAGTTCGCGCCTTTTTCAGAATGTCCGGGAAGAAAAGGGTCTCGCGTATTCCGTCTATTCGATGAATTCATCGTTTGTCGACGACGGCGAGTTTGTCATCTATGCCGGCGTCGGCAATGAAAATGAACCGGCAGCCACGGAAGCCATCCGTTTTGAGGTCGAGCAGCTCGCGCAGGAAGGCGCGGACGAAGACGAACTCGAAAAGGTCAAAGCGCAAAATAAAGGACACTTCATCTTTGGACAGGAGAGTATCAGTTCCCGGATGTTTCGGATGGGACGCAACAGATTGCTGCTCGGCAGGGTGCTCAGCGATGCGGAGGTCACGGCGGGCATCGACAAGGTGACCTGCGCGGATATTGTGCGGATCGCGGCCGCATATCAGGATATGGCGGCATATTCGAGCGTTATCATCTGTGGAGAGCAGCGCTGATAAACAGATGCGGATGTCTTGTCCGAATGAATCCCTCGTATTAAACGCGTATTAAACGGAGGAATCCATGCAGGAGAAACTGAGAATAAAGATTACCACCGAGAAAGGTGTGTCACTGCCCGAATACCAGACGCCGGGATCCGCCGGCATGGATCTTCGGGCATTTTTACAGGAGCCCCTCACGCTTGCGCCCGGAGATAGGGCAGCCATTCCCACGGGGCTTTTCATCGA
>JAISKP010000219.1 GCA_031260885.1 Eubacteriales Family XIII. Incertae Sedis bacterium | reverse complement strand
ATCTAAGGAGATGTATGTGACGAAAACCGTAAAGAATATGTTTGGGAAATATGATATTGTCATCGGACACGATGAATCAAATGTTGTCTTGTTTCCGCTTGGCGAGGATGGCTCGATCGATGATCCTGTCGATATATTTAAACTTGACGGGAGCGGTCCGAAATCATTCCAGATGAGTTCGCATGCGCACTCGATCATGAAGGCACCTTTGGCTGACTTTTATGCGGTCTGCGATAAGGGCGGCGATCAGATCTATACCCTGTATATCGACTATGAACAGCGTGGATTGCGTCAATGCCACGGGAGCCCGATCAAGCGCGAGCCCGGCACGGCACCGAGGCACTGCGTGTTCCATCCAACCAAGCCCTATTTTTTTGCAAATAAGGAAGCGAAAACGGTTGCAAGTGCATTTTCATATGACGAAAATGGTAAATTAACAGGGATAAATCGCTGTTCGTCATTGCCGGATTATATGACGCCTCCCGAAGGGATTGACAACACCGGTATCTGCATCGATCAAGAGGGAAAGTACTTGTATGACCTCATGAAGGTCGAGGGACTGGTCTCTGTATTCGAGATCGACAAGACCGGCGGAGCGATCAAGCGCATTCAGAGCATAAAGCTTCCGTATGATGACCCGCGCGGGGCGGCGATCTCACCGGATGGAAAGTACCTGCTCGTAGCTTGTCTCAAAGGGAATCACGTCGTGTCCTATGCACTTAAGGGCGGACGGCTCGCTGAATCACTATCCGCTGAATTCGCTTGTCCGTCTCCCGGGAATTTGGCTTTTTTTCAGATCTGAATTCCATATTTATTGAATCGTTCTTTTACATCGGGATGGTCGAGCGCAAGAAGCCGGCCATCCCTTGTAATATATTGATCCCCAACCCGCAAGGTCGCATTTTTGACGTCACAGGTGAGATGTACTCTGTAAGTGAAGGCATCGGTCGGCGGGACTTCGCATACGTGCATGTGTAAGGTGCTTGCATTGGAATGATCCAGAAACCTTACAAAGCCCGGTGAATAACGGGATGGATCCTCAACCGCCGCGAAGGGATGCATCCCGAGATGTAAGTATCCGAATTGATAGACTGCGTCCCCGTAGATCGGGACAAGGCTGTCCATAAAAGCGCGTATCACATCGGCTTCCCTGCCGCCTTCGATTGATACGGTTCTTCCGTTTTCTATCGTGAGCCTGACCGGCTGTTCAAATGTGGGATCGATGCCAAGATAGGAAGACCACCAACTGAGCGTTCTGTCGAAAACGACATTTCCGTTGGCGTTGCCGATGTTCACGGGTGGGGTGACCCATTCCGGAAAGGGTCTGTAGCTCTTCTGATCCTTCCGATATTTGGCATACACAGGCGCTTCGGGATCGCCGAGCCGGTAGCCGTTCGGCGGAAGAATGATCCCTTCGACATGGGTGCCGTTCGGCGTGTCAAGCAGAAAATCTGCGCCGCCGTTCCCGAACGGAACTGTCGCCTGATATCGTATTTCGCTTTGCAACTCATATGGCGTGCTTGCCCAACGGCTCGATAGCAGTTCGGGTGTGGTGGCTGCGAGCCTGCAGAACACCTTACCTTCCGCCAGCGTGATGTTGCGGAATTCCCGGTATTCTTCCCAGGTGATATCAAAAGAACAGTCAATGAACACGTCGTTCTCTTTCAACGCTTCGACCAGTACCGCGGGAGCTTTTCCGTCATATCTGTCCGGATGATCGAACCATAGGGCTTTTGCCAAAGCACCCCTTTCCGCACAAGCCGCGATAAGCCAGTCGACGACCTTGCGATCGATCCTATTGTCGCCGCCCTGCAGACCTTCTGTCTGCGCTGCGATGACAGCTTTTTGCCCGCGTTTTATCTCATAACAGTTGTCGATCATATCATCGATTGCGGGCCGAACCGATTTGGGAATTGCGGAAAGGGTCATTTTACATTTCTCCTGTTCATGCACTTTCGATAACTGCATTCAACGCATCCATGTAGTCCTCGGTCTGCGGTTCGAGATGTTTCACTTCATCTTCTCTGTCGAGCTTATCGTACTTGCCCTCGGCATATTTATTGTATTTGAGTATTGTGAAATGATCACTCGGCAATCGGAGTTCCTTTGTAACAAAATCAGCGATCGCTTTCACATCTTCCGGGCTGTCGTTGAATCCGGGGATCATGGGGCAGCGCACGCGCATATCCTTTACGACGGCAGCAGCTTTCTTCGCATTTTCAAGTATAACAGCATTACCCGTGCCCGTGCCTTCTTTATGTTTTAAGGGATCGAGCGTCTTTATATCAAAGAACAGGATATCCGTATACTTTAAAAGGCGCTCAAGAATATCCCAATTCGTCTGTCCGCAGCTTTCCATACAGGTGTTCAGTTTGTTGTGTTTGGCGAGTTTGAGCAACGCTTCGGAAAAATCCGGCTGCATTGTGGGGTCGCCGCCGGAAAGGGTCAGTCCGCCGCCTGTACGTGCGTACATCTTCTTATCTTTGAGCGCAACTTCGAGCACCTCCGCTGCTGTCTTGACCGTTCCCTCTATGGCACGTGCGTCAAAATAGCAGGCAGGAACGCAAGCACCGCATCCCGTGCATTTTTTTCTGTCGGTGATTACAGCACTTTCGCCGTACGAAATAGCACCGATGGGGCATCTGCTGATGCAAGCCCCGCACATGGTGCAATTTTCTCTTGTGAACATGATCTGTGGTCTGAGCTGTTGAGACTCCGGATTCTGACACCAGAAGCATCTGATCGGACAACCTTTTAGAAATACGGTTGTCCGTATCCCGGGACCGTCATGGATGGAGTATCTTTGAATGTTGAATACCGTACCGCTGACGTTCCCGAGAGCTTGTATTTCTTGAGTTACAGGCGCTGTGGTCATTTTCTACAGGGACTGCTCTGTTCTGTCGATGATCTCTTGCTGCACCTGACTGTTCAATTCCACCCAAAGTGCGCTATAACCTGCCACACGTACGACGAGGTTCTTATACTTCTGAGGTTCTTGCTGTGCAGCAAGCAGCGTTTCGCGATCGACGACATTGAACTGAATGTGTTTGCCGAGGTAGTCTCCGAAATAGGTGTCTACGAGTCCAAGGAAGTTTTCGAGATCTTCGTCAGTCTGCAGCGCCGACGGGTGGAACTTGACGTTGAACAGACATCCATAGATCGGCGTGTGATCGATCTTACCTGCGGAATTGATGAGGGCTGTAGGTCCGCAGGTATCAACGCCCTGGCAGGCAGAGCATCCGGCATCGTTCATCGAAGCCCATTGTTGTCTGCCGCTTGGAAGCGCGCCGATCTTGCTTCCTGCCGCACCGTGGAAGGAAAGGCTGTGCGGAGCAACTTCATATTTTGCACCGTAGCATGCATCGATCGAATGTGCATAAGCGAAGAGGCGCTCATACAAATCGGTCAGGACACTGTCTGCATAGTCGTCATCATTGCCGAATTTTGGCGCGGCAAGCAGTTTGCGGTGCGTTTCTTCATGACCGAAGAAATTGGCCTTGAGGGATTCCATGAGCTCGTCAGCGGTAACGCTCTTGTCATCGTATACACATTTTCGAATCGCTGCCAAGGAGTCTGAGACGTCCGGCAATCCAATCGGCTGCAGATACATCTGCGAGAGCTGATAATGGCAGCCGCCGCCAAACACGCCGTCCCCGCGCGGGATGCAATCATCGAACAGCGCGGACAGGAAGAGATTCGGAAGCTCATGGCTTCGGAAAACGCGTACCGTATTGAGATAGTCTTTCTGGAAGTCAAAGAAATATTTGACCTGTGTCATATAGGCGTCTAAAAGCTGCTCATAGGTCAGATCTTTCAGTTCTCCGGTCTTTGGTCCGATCTGTGTGCCGAGCCTTGGATCGACGCCGTTGTTGAGCGTGATTTCGAAGATCTTACCCATGCTGATGATGCCCGGCCAACTGGATGGC
>JAISKP010000169.1 GCA_031260885.1 Eubacteriales Family XIII. Incertae Sedis bacterium | reverse complement strand
TTCTTGCGGAAAGAGGCATAACGCTGTTTGAGGACGATTTTATCGATGTAAAAGCAGGATACATCCGGCATAATGCGGATGCGGTCGCGGCTATGCTGCAGACTTTTTATGAAGGAGGGTAAAGCGCGTCTATGTCCTTTTCAGCGGATACGAAGAATGAAATTGCACACGGACATACAGCCAAGCATTGCTGCAAACTGGCAGAATCCGCGGGTTTTATCAAAGCCTGCGGCTCAGTCGTCAGATCCGGAAACGGCGGCGTCGGTCTTGTGTTGACGACGGAAAACCCTGCGGTTGCGCGTCATGTGAAGACGTTGATCGCAGATTGTTTCTCGGTATCGTCCAGTCTGATGGTTGGCGAGACCGGTTTTAGCCGTGGCAGACATATCTACGAACTGAAAATCAGTGCAGAGCGGGGCGCCGGACGGATTCTGAAAGAGACAGGCATTCTTTCGGAGCATGACGGTCGTTGGACGATCCGGGACTGGTTATCGGACAGCATTCTGAAAAAAAAGTGCTGCCGTAAAGCGTGCCTCAGAGGGCTCTTTCTCGGCGCGGGCACAGTCAGTGATCCGGAAAAAGACTATCATCTTGAAATCGTCTTTGCCGAAGCGACGGCTGCGCAGGCGGCAAAGAAACTGCTGGGGAGCTTCGACGATATTCATGCGAAGGTACGGAAACGCAGAGATGCATATGTCGTGTACATAAAGGATGCGGAGCAGATCAAAGATATTCTGAACATCACAGGTGCGCACGCTCAGCTGTTAAAGTACGAAAACGTTCGGGTGCTGAAAGATGTTCGTAATCATACGAATCGGGTGAGCAACTGCGACAATGCAAATGCGGACAAGTCGCTTCGCGCTTCAGACCGTCAGATTGCGGCGATATTATCGCTCAAGCAAAACGAAACTTTCGATGTACTGCCGGCAAATCTGAAAGATACGGCGCTGGCTCGGATCCGTTATCCGGAAGCGACACTGAGTGAATTGGGCGAAGTACTGACGCCAAAGGTTGCCAGATCCACAGTGAGCGGCAGATTGAAACAGATAGAACACATGTTCGAATGAGGTGGTCGTGAAATGAATTATCAGCATACCTTGGTAGTAGAACCGGTCGGATACTTTCGTGCGATCGGAAGGATGGCGTTGCGGGAGCGTTTCGGTGCGGCCTTCGTTGCCGGATTTCTGTATTTAATCGTTCTGAATCTCCCATCGGATATTCTCGTCAATGTCGGTGGATTTATAAACGATACGACAACCGATCTATATTATGCCTATCTGACGGGACAGGTGGAATTCTCGGCTTTAATGAACAAAATCGCTCCGGTCATCATTGTGATGTCGGTTTATTCATTGGTCGTCTCGGGTGCACTGACCCTGGGCATGTCGATACTCTATCTAAGATATCGGCGGCGGCAGGAAGGCGGGACAGATCTGATCTTTGTGGGGTTTAGCAATTTCGGTCGGGCGTTTATGCTTTCATTGTTCATTTCGATATTTGTATTTTTGTGGTCCATGCTGTTCATTATTCCGGGAATCATCGCGCTTTATCGGTATAAACTTGCCTTCTTCATCCTTGCGGACAATCCAGAGATCGCGCCGCTTGAAGCCATTCGACTCAGTAAATATCTGATGCGCGGGAATAAGGCGAAGCTGTTTACACTGAATTTGTCCTTTATCGGTTGGAGTTTTCTTGCGATGTTTGCGTCTACGCTGATCACAAGCCCGTTCAGCGTACTGATCGGTTCCCAGTCGACTTCAGGTTCGGTCTTTCTATCTATTATAGAAACTGCAGCGAACGCGTTGGCTTTCGGTTATCTGTATATGTATATCGGCTCTTCGGAAGCTGCTTTTTATGAAAGAGCAGCCGGTTTGATGGAACCGAATCTTCCGCTGCGGCTCTATCACGACCCTGAAGCTTAACATTTCAATACTCGTCGTCCGGGTCTTCGTCCGCTGCGGCAGCGTTTGCGGCGTCCGCAGCAGCGAAAGCTTCGTTCAGGTAGGTGTCGAAATCAACGTCATCCGCCTCTTCGTCCAAATCTGAATCCGGTGCTTCGGCTGAAAATCCACCCAGCGGCATGATGTATCCGTCTAAATTGTAATCGAGCGCATCCGAAAAGTCGTAGCGCAGTTCTTCTCCTGTCAAGATTTCTGCACGGGCGAGTGCGAGCGCCTGCATGACGGGAAAGACCGTCTCCGTACCGTTTTCCTCGGAGGTGCAGACAACCTCAGATTCCAAAACATACCAGTTCCTGAATCTGAAAAATTCCTCGGCAAAGTCTTGGCGGTTTCGCAGGGTGTCTGCAGCAGATGCCAGACCGTGCAACGCTTTCCCGATCGACATAAACAGCGTATAAAATTCAGTCTGATCGTCAGGGACGGATTTCAGGGTGTCCTCAAAATAAGCCTCGGTCAGTTCGGCAAAGCCGTCCTGATCGGTTTCCGCAAACAACAGCTCGATCGCAGAGAGCGGGATTTCGGATTCACATTCGGCGAGTTCTGCAAACTGTTCAAAAAAAGACAGGTCTTTCGGAGAATCAATTTCAAGCAATTCAAGCAGTTCATCAAAGTCCATGCGTACACCCTCATACAGTTCTTTCCAAGTCAAAATTTTTAAATGCGACGGTAAAACCGGTGTTGCGAAAGATCAGATTGATCATATTGATGAAATTCTCGGAGAGGTCGCTTGCAAAGAAGGTATTACCTTCCTGCGGCGCATCGGCGTAGAGTCCGCGGCTGTCCAGCGTATCCATAATGCTCTGAAGCACTTCCGAAGACGGGTCGATGATGTCAAGATGCGGATAGATCTTCAGGATGTTTTCACGGATGAGCGGGTAGTGCGTGCAGCCGAGTACAAGCGTGTCAATTTTGTTATAGGAAATAAACTGGTCGAGGTAATACTTTATGGACAGATCCATGATCTCGTTTTTGATGATGCCTTCTTCGATCAACGGGACGAAGACGGGACATGCCGCGGAGTAGATATCCAGATCAGGGTTGTAACGGAGAATCTTTCTGCGGTAAGCGTCGCTTTCAATCGTGACGGTTGTGCCGATGATGCCGATGCGGTTGTCTGCATTGCAACGCTTTGCAACGGTGTGCGAGGCCGGACTGATGATGCCCAAAATCGGCGTATTGGGATGTCTTTTGCGCAGATCGTCCAAGCAGGTTGCGCTTACGGTGTTGCAGGCTATTACGATCAGTTTTACATTCTCGGATTCCAAAAAGTCTGCGATTTCACAGGAGAAGGTTTTGATGGTCGATACCGCCTTGGAACCGTAGGGTGTCCGTGCGGTATCACCGAAATAAATGATTCGCTCGTTTGGCAAGGTTTCCATCAGATGTGGAATGCAGGTGAGTCCGCCCAGCCCTGAGTCGAAAAACCCGATCGGTCTGTTGTCCATGGATTACGTTATCTCCTAATTATGATATAATATTTTGTATTGATATAAGGACATTATATAACTTATCATGGGGCTCTGGCAACAGATGTAATTTGCAAGGAGATGGGGTGTGAGTAAGAAACGCAGGGAGATCGACAAGAAGTATAAATGGGATATCGGGGTGATGTATCCTGATGAAACGGTCTGGGAAAATGATTATGCCCGGGCTGAGAAAGCCGCACTTGCCTTCGGGAAATATACCGGAACGCTCGGAACGGACGGCAAGGTGCTCCTGAAGGCATTTCGGGAGATGGATTCTATTTGGCAGATTACTGAGAAGGTTTATGTTTATGCCCGTATGAAGCGGGATGAGGACAATGCCGTTTCAAAGTATCAGACACTGGCGGATCGGTCGCAGACGTTGATCGCGCGTGTTTCCGCCGCACTTTCATTTTTTACGCCTGAGTTTTTAGCGATTCCCAAAAAGAAATTGGAGACGTTTCGGAAGGATGTTAAGGGACTTTCCGGCTATGACTATGTGATGGATTCCCTGCTCCGGCGGAAACCGCATGTGCTTTCCGATAAAGAGGAGAATCTGCTTGCGCAGTTCGGGGAGATTCTCGGTTCTACCGGCGAGATCTTCACGATGCTCAACGATGCCGATATTCGGTTCGGGGCGGTTCAAAATGAAAAAGGGAAGAAGGTCGAGGTTACACACGGAAACTACATCACTTTTATGGAGTCCCGTGACCGGCAGGTGCGTAAGGCAGCTTATGGTGCGATGTATGATGCATATGAGAAGCAGAAGAACACGCTTGCGGCAACCTATGGCTACAATACGAAGACCGATGTTATGGTGGCACGCGTGCGCGGGTACGGCAGCGCGCTCGAGCATTCGCTTGCAGGTGACAATGTGCCGGTTTCCGTTTATGACAATCTGATCGAAACCGTGAATAAGAATCTGGACGTACTGCACGGCTACATGGATGTGCGCCGGAAGGTTTTGGATGTATCGAAACTCCACATGTACGACATCTATGTACCGTTGTTTACGCTGACGAATGATCATGTGAAATTTGAGGATGCTGCCGCCATGATGCAGGAAGCGCTGAAGCCGCTCGGTGAGGCGTATGGCGCGAAGATGGCTGCCGGCGTGAAAGCCGGTTGGATCGATGTGTTTGAAAACATGGGCAAGACGAGTGGCGCGTATTCGTTTGGCAGCTACGACAGCATGCCTTACATTTTGATGAATTACAGCGGAAAGCTCAAGGATGTATTCACGCTTGTGCATGAAATGGGACACTCCATGCATTCGCTCTATACGCGCGAGAAACAGCCGTTCCGCTACGGGAGCCATTCGATCTTTACGGCAGAGGTTGCATCAACTGTGAACGAAAGTCTGCTGATCCGGTATCTTTTGGAAACGCGACCCGCGAAACGCGAACAGAAATATCTGATCAACCTCTATATCGAGGAATTCCGCACGACGCTGTTCCGGCAGACGATGTTTGCGGAATTTGAGAAGTTCACGCATGCGGCTGTAGAGGGCGGCGCGGTGCTGACCGCGGATTTCCTTTCGGATGCTTACGGGAAACTCAATGAAAAGTACTTCGGAAAGCATGTGATTACGGATGATTCAATTCGCATGGAGTGGTCTCGTATCCCGCATTTTTACCGGGCATTCTATGTCTACAAATATGCGACAGGGTACTCTGCAGCGACGGCGATTGCAGATCAGATCGTGAATGATCGTGAAAAATCTGTCAAGGGTTACCTGGAATTCTTAAAGTCCGGTGACAGCGCTGATCCGATCGATCTGCTGAAGATCGCAGGGGTAGATATGAGCCGACCGGAACCGATC
>JAISKP010000079.1 GCA_031260885.1 Eubacteriales Family XIII. Incertae Sedis bacterium | reverse complement strand
TAACTTGGAAGAATTTCCTGAAAGCGGTGAAGGAAACGGTCAGACTGACCTGTTTTGTTTATCTGTTGATCGCAGGTGCCTCCATATACGGAAAATTCTTCACCCTGACGAATATCCCTGTAAATCTTGGAGGTTGGTTAGAAGCGAATGGATTTTCTCCCTTTGTAATTCTGCTTATGATTGCAATCATCTATTTTGTGCTCAGTTTTGTCGTGGATGCGCAGGCTTTGGTGCTTCTCACAATTCCGATTTTCTATCCCATCGTGATCCAACAAGGGTTTGATGGAATTTGGTTTGGTGCATTTACCGTTGTTGTCGTAGGCATCGGTGATATCACACCTCCGGTATCTCTGCTGATTTATGTGATGCATGGTGTGGCCAAAAGGCAAGCACCACTTATGGAAATTTTTATCGGGGTATGTCCCTTCATGTTTACAGGGTTTATCATGTTGATATTGTTGATCATATTCCCACAGTTGGCGACATTTATACCTGATCTAATGGGCAAATGAAGGGCGTCAAACCATCCGCAGTATTTAGAATTTAATAAAGGGGATTGCAGAACCGGGTTCGGCAATCCCCTTTTGGGTGACGATGATGAAACAGCTGTTTGATTCACATGCACATATAAATGCCGATGAATGCACCGGGCAGCAGCGGGAAATGCTCGCGCATTCCATTGAAACATCGGAAGTCGCCTATGTGATCGACGTTGGATACGACATGGCGAGTTCACGGCGAGCGGTGGAAAATGCTGCGAAGTATCCGTGGTGCTTCGCGGCGGTCGGCATCCATCCGCTGTATATTCCGGATACAAAAACGCATATGAGTCCGGAAGCACATGCGACGGAGCAAGACGTTTTGTCCGGTTTGGAGCTGCTTGCAAATATGGATGGCGTCAGGGCAGTCGGAGAGATCGGTCTGGATTACCACATGGATGACACGCCGAGAGCGGTACAGCAAAGGGTGTTTCGCGAGCAGATTCGGCTCGCCCTGAGACTGAAGCTTCCGATCACAATACACGACCGTGACAGTCATGAAGATGTCTGTGATATTCTGAAAGAAGAAGGCGTATTCGGCGCAGTACGAAAGGCGGCGTTTCCTGAAAATCCGCAGACAGGTCAAGCAGACGCAAGGGTATTGTTGCATGCATATTCAGGGAGCGCGGAGCAGGCGCTTCAGTATGTGAAGCTCGGTGCTTCGATCGGGATCGGTGGGACGGTAACCTATGAAAACAACCGGAAGGCTGCAGCGGTTGCGGCGGTTGTACCGCTTGCAAATCTACTGATCGAAACGGATGCGCCCTTTATGGCACCCGAGCCGTTTCGAGGCAGTCCGAACGCATCCCCGCTGATACGATATACGGCGGCAAAGATCGCGGAAATAAAAGAGATCTCTATAGAAGCGCTTGCCGCTGCGACGATGGAAAACGGGAAACGGTTTTTCAACATTGTTTAAAGACCGGAATCACAGACCCATGGAGGATCAATGAATCAATTTTCGAGAACGGAACTATTGCTTGGTCAGGATGGCATGCGGAAACTGAGCGCATCGGCGGTCATCGTGTTCGGCATCGGCGGCGTCGGCTCTTATGCGGCGGAAGCGCTCGCGCGCAGCGGCGTCGGCAGGATCGGACTTGTGGATGACGACAAGGTCTGCGTGACAAACATCAACCGCCAACTCATTGCGACGATAAATACGGTCGGCAGAGATAAGATTGAAGTCATGAAAGACCGCATCCTGGAGATCAATCCGGATTGCATCGTCGACCTGTATCCGGTCTTTTACGGTCCGGACACCGTAGATGAGATCGATCTTTCGATATACGATTACGTGATCGACGCCATCGACACCGTGACCGCGAAACTCGTGCTCATCGAACGTGCGAAGGCGGCAGGTGCTGAAGTGATCAGTTGCATGGGCGCGGGCAACAAGCTCGATCCGACCGCCTTTAAAATCGCCGACATCAGCAAGACGTCCTACTGTCCGCTCGCGAAGGTCATGCGAAAAGAACTTCGGATGCGCGGCATCGAGGGTGTCAAGGTCGTCTATTCAGAGGAAGAAGTCCTCACACCGCAGGAAACCGAAGCGCTGAGCTGCAAGTTTCACTGCATCTGTCCGCCGGGTGCGACACGCAACTGCATGGAGCGCAGGCAGATTCCGGGAAGCATCGCCTTCGTACCGTCTGTCGCAGGGCTCATCATCGCGAGCGAGGTCGTTAAAGATTTAACAAGAGAGACGGTTGGAGCATTATGAAACTTGAATTGATTGCAACCGCCACCTTCGGACTCGAAGCGGTCGTGCGCCGAGAGCTCGAGGATCTGGGCTATAAGATCGTGGCGCGCGAAGACGGGCGCATCACCTATGTGACAAACGAAGCGGGGCTCGCCCGCTCGAATCTCAGGCTGCGTACCGCCGACAGGGTGTTGCTCAAAATGGGAGAATTCAAGGCGAACACTTTTGAGGATATCTTTCAGGGCATGTGCGCCATCGCTTGGGAGACGCTGATTCCGCTCGACGGAAATTTTGTCATCGGCGCTACATCGGTCAAGTCACAGTTGTCAAGCGTACCGGCTTGTCAATCGGTCGCGGAGAAGGGATTGATCACGCGGCTTCAGGAGACCTATGGTGAACAGCGTTTTTCCAAGAGCGGCGCACGGTACGACGTCAAATTGAGATTGCTCAAAGACGTCTGCACCGTGACGGTCGACACGAGCGGCGCAGGTCTGCACAAACGCGGTTACCGGACAGGCAATGTGGCCGCGCCGATCAAGGAAACGCTCGCGGCGGCACTTGTACAGCTGTCTTTCTGGAAGGCAGGGCGTCTGCTCGTCGATCCCTTCTGCGGTTCGGGGACGATTGCGATCGAGGCCGCGATGATCGGCCGAAACATCGCGCCGGGGATCGGGCGCAAGTTTGCCGCCGAGGATTGGTCCTTTATAAAGGAAGACGTCTGGGAAGCCGAACGCAAGGCGGCGTATGAAGATGTAGACCATGAAATGGATATTCGTATCTGTGCCTCCGACATCAGTGAAAGCGCGATCCGTGCAGCAAAAGAAAATGCGGCGCACGCCGGTGTGGATGATTGCATTGACTTTTCGAGAAAATCGTTTGCGGAATTCACCGCCGCAGAGGAACGCGGCATCATCGTCTGCAACCCGCCCTACGGCGAGCGCATCGGGGAGCTAAAGGAGATCGAAGCAATCTACAAAAGCCTCGCCGCTTTTTATCGCGAGAATCCCACTTGGTCGCTCTTTCTGATCACGACGGACAAGGATTTCGAGAGAAAAGCCATCGGTCGTCCTGCGGATCGCCGCCGCAAACTGTACAACGGTCGTCTCGAAACGACATTCTATCAATACCACGGCATAAAATGAGACGGTGCGCTTCCTCACGAAGTATCTTTGTAATATTTACAGATGATTGTCCCGTCTGCGCTCCGTAATATTCAGGAGCAGCAACCCTGCGACGATGACCACACCGCCCAGGGTCGCGTTCCATGAAAGTTTGTCCGACATCAGGAGAATACCCGCAAAATAGGCAAACACCGGCTCGGAAGTGTTGATCATCGAAGCCGTGCTTGCGCCGATGCGCTTAATGGCTGCGGTGAAAGCGACAGGTGCGATGAACCCGGCCGAGAGACCGAGATATCCGATGTAAGACCATTGCTCCGGTGTTTGAGGCAACAGAGGGCTGCCGGAGGAGATGCATGTAAGTGCGTTCAAAATGAGCGGAACGATGATCAAATAGCCCATGGTTACTTCGGAACTGATGCCGGACAGCCGTTTGGCGCCCATGCAGATCGTCCACACGGCATAGAGCACGCCGGAACTTAAAGCAAACAGGATGCCTTTGATGCTGAGTCCAACCGAACCGACAGGTGAATAAACCACAGCGACCATGCCGATCACGGTAAGCACCAGACAGAGAATACGCATGGGATAGACCCGTTCCCTGCCACTGATCATCTCTACCGCATTGACAATAATAATGTAGCAAAAGACCAAAAGGGATGCAACAGCGCCCGGAATAAAGGCGTAGCTGGAGTTCATAAAGAAAGCGCACCCGAAAAGATCCACACTCACCAGCATGAGGAATCCGAAATTTCCACGACCGACCTTGAAGTTTTTCTTCGTCAGCAGGATGTAGATCCAGATCAGACTGCCGCCGATGAGGTAACGTCCCGTGAGCAGTGTTTCAACGGTGACGCCGACGGCGTAAGCCCGCTGAGAGACCGCCGGCATCAACCCGTAGAGGAGACTGGTCAGCAGTACAAACAGGAAGCCGATATTTCTGTTGTGGCTCAAATTGTTCATAAAAATAGTATAGCATGCAGGCATCACCCTGCACCATTTACCTTTAAAAAGTCCTCTCGACAGGCAGTAAGAACCGCCGAAATGTCCTGCCTACTGCTGTTGACCGATGTCCTTCAGAACGCCCAGCGGAACCCGCAGGTGTTTTACAATGACGTTCTCCGACTTTTGCTTTTTCTTCTTTTTCACTTTTAAAAAGGTATTTGCAACGGTAATATAGGCGTCTGCCTGATCGGTATAAACGGACACAGACGCGTATCTTTGATCCCCCGATGGCAAGTTCAGCTCCACTTCCGTGAGCGGCAGCGTCAATGCCCTGAAGTCATTGATTCCGAGCGCATGCTTAAAGGCTTCCGGCTCCTGGATAAACGGAATCAGTCTGTCGGGGAGCTTCTCCATCCACCTGTTCTGCCGTTCAGAATACGGTGTGCGTACTACATTCAGCGGGGTTGTGATGATGAAGAAGACCAAGATTACCGCTTCCAAAAACCAGATGATTGTGAGAAGGATCCCATGAATGGGCAAACCACCGGAACCGGTGCTGCGACCGGACAGGCTCCAGCCGGCATCGTTGATCTCATGAATGAGTCCCAGCGTATCCACCGGATACTGAAGCAGCAAACCGAAATATTCGGCAACAATTGCGAAGTGGAAAATAGAATTGGTTTCCCAGTCGGTCAGGGTTACGGCCAGATAAAAATACCAATGTGCGATATAGGCAATGACAAAGACCACGAGGCTGATGAAGATGGAAACTGCAATGTTTCGAATCTGAAACTTGCGAATGCCGAAAGAAAGAATCTTGCCGGTCAGAATCGAAAACCCGAAAGTCAGCAAAACATTCAGATAAACATAGGGATTGATATAGTTGATCACGGAATAGATTGCGGATAATATCACGCCGCAGATGATGCCCAAGAGGATCGTCAGTACAATCCCGCCCGCCGGTGCCCTGCCTGACGGTTTGTAATAATCCAGCCGGTTTCCTGTAAAATTGTCTGCATAATTGTTCGTGTAATTATCCATGATTGCGTGGCTCCTTATTTTAAAATAGTACCAGAACACTCAACATTATCCTTCTTCCGCCTAAAATATGCAAGCACGATCGCCGGAAATTCCACCGAAAATGCATGTTTTGTGATACAATATTGTATTAAAACGATTTCGGCATTCGTATTTCAGCGATCCGGAAATGTTTCACTGAATGCACTGAAGCGAATTTTGTATTTGAATTATATCGCGAATTGAAAGAGAGAAACTTATGAAAAGAAAAGTGATTTTGGTACTGTTGTTGTCGTTGACCGTGGCAGCGGTCTTTTCTCTGAGCGGCTGTGGTAATTCCGGAAGCGCCGGCGGAGACGTTGCGGAATTAGAACGCTATGCGGAAGCGGCCGACGCATTGACTGCGGCAGAAAACATCAGCATGGATACGGAGATCGAGGTCTCGATGGATGCGG
>JAISKP010000072.1 GCA_031260885.1 Eubacteriales Family XIII. Incertae Sedis bacterium | reverse complement strand
GATCGCCGATCATCCTTGAATCGGCATAATCTCCGCTTTGGCTCAGAGAACCGATCTTCTTCGGATTTCTGGGATCGCGAATATCAAAGATATCGACCCCCGTATCGACGTGATTATGCGTACCCGGATAGATGATCGCCCCTTCGGGATTGCGGTATTCTTCCGCATCTCTTTCGTCATCTGAACTTATTGAAAAACTGTAACCTTGACGAAGCGCGATGATACGATCCGCTGTGATGTACATCTCAAAATAGACCTGATCCTCGCTCGTCGGTTGCGGGATCTTTGCAAGAAGTTCCGGATTGCCATCGTTCGCCAAAACGATGCTGAGCGACTGACTGCTGATCGCATAGATATACTTCCCGTCAGTTTTGATGACGTCTGCCTCCTGGACGCCCAAAGTCTGAATGTTTGTATCCGAAAAAACCGGATCGGACGAACTTTCGTCCGTCGGCACTGTGGCGGAAGGCACCGGCATATCGGCAGGTGCCAATGCGGAAGTTTCTCCGGAACCGGACGCTGCCGAACCCGGACTGGCACCCAGATCCATGTTTCCTGTGGACGAACCGTTAAGCGCACCTACGATAACATCCGAAGATTTGTATCTGTAATTTTGATATCCCAAATCCTCAAATGTCTTGAAAATATTTCCGTAATCCGCATCCGCTACGACGTATCCCAAACGATCGTTTGGAAGACCGACCGGGACGCCTTCGGCCGCGGGCGCAGACAGCTCCGAGTTCATGCTGAGCGGATTCAGTCCGGACAGTAGCGCAGTGACACCAAACAGCGCCACGCAGGCCGCCGAAACGCCGATGCCGATGTTGCGCCATTTCTTTTTTTTGACCACAGGGGCAGGGGTGCTTATTCCGTCCGATTCCGCACCGAAAAACTGCGATACGTCAGGCTTTTTATCATTAAAATTCTTGAAGAAATCCGTTTCTGCTGTTCGGTGATCGACCACGGACTTCAGCGCATTCTTGAATTCTTTTTCGTCTATGCCGCTCATTTTATGCCTCCTCTGCCATTGCGCGCAGTCTGCTCAGGGCGCGACGCGTGATGGATTTCAGTGTGTTATAATTCACGTCGTACAGCGTGGAGATATCTTTAAGACTCATGTCGTATGCATAGTGTAATAGGATAAGCTGCTGTTCCTCATCCGAAAGGCGACCGAGAAGCGTTGCCAAAAGATGCTCATCCGCAAGTTTCTCCGGGAAAAGCGACGCCTGCGGATCCGCTGACGCTTCTGCGCCGTCGGTGCCGCCATCGGCACTGTCTCCACTACCGGATGCGGCGCTGAACGGAATCACATTTGTGAATATTTTCACATGTCTGTCCGCAAAAAAGCGCTTTGCTTCATTCCGCGCAATCGAATAGAGCCAAGCGCGTGCAGCGTCAGGATCTTTCAACGTGTGCAGATAGCGCCAAGCATTTTCCCAGGTGTTTTGGAAAATCTCCTCCGTATATCCGGCATCCCGCCGAGCCTGTACGAAGATAAACTTTTGGATCTCAAGCCAATGCGCATCATAGAGTTTCGTAAAAATTTTTTCTTTGTTCATACCGGAAGTATACCATAAGTCCGGTCTCGCCATTACCACTTCACCATACATCGGACATTTCCTTTGCTTCACACAAGGTGATATAAGCCACTCGTAAAGCAGAGGCGGATTGAATCCGAAAAGGTGCAGCAAATAGAAAATTGTTGCTATTTCAAAGTGAATTTCATCAGTACCGGATTATGATCAGAACCATCGTAATCCGCGTCAATGTTGTGCGTCGTAGCGCTGATGTTATCCGAGATCATAAAACCGTCGAGCACCACTTCAAAATTGTATCCGCGTTCATAAGGAATGCTCGTATCGCGAACCGTCGCAACTTCAGCGAGATTATCGGGACTGAGCATCGTAAACCCATCCGGAACAAAGGATTCGTCAAACGGCTGCACCCACGGCGGAATGCCCATGCTGTGATTGAACAGATACTCCGAACCGCCGAGCGCATGGTTGAAATCCCCGCCGACGATGACCCAGTTGCCCGCCTTGTATTCGCCTTCAATGATCTCCGCGAGCAGTTCCATCTGCGCCCGTCGGATCGTCCCGCCCTTATCATAAGCGGACATATGCGTATTGATAAAAACGAGCTCGCCGCGGATGCCGTCCGCACCCTGCACCGGCATCCGGTTCACGACAAAACAACGGTCAAGATCAAAAAATTTCGTCGGAAACGCGTCGCTCACCGGATAGCTGCGGCGCACCGCACTGTCGATCCTGTAGCGGCTCACGGTCAATAAACCGGAATCTTTGATAAAGCCGATGGGCTTTGTTGGCGGATAGAACAGATATGCCGTATGGAAGTTTTTCGCGTAGGTATAATAGTCCAAATTTTCGAGCAGCGACCGTCCGGATGAAAGTGATTGCTCCAGATAGGCAGACAGGTAAGCGTTCAGGATCGTTTCTGTCTGATTCACACGGTGGCTTCGATCCGCGTCTGTATCCACCTCCTGAAAAATGGTGATGTCCGGATCTTCTGCAAGCGCAGTGCCGATCACGGATGCCGTACTGCGCTCCACCGCTTTCCGGCTCGCCGCACGGCTCATAGAACCGACGACGGTCGCGCCGTCCGAAAGCACCCCTTCGTCCATAAAGAATGAAAAGTCGCGGTCATAAGCGCCAAAACCGATATTAAAGGTCAGCGCCTTATATTCCTTCCCCGTCTCCAACACCCATCCACTTTCGGAGTCGGAGCCGGCACTGCTGAGCGGATTTGAGCTGTATCCGACATCAAGCGCCGTATCGTCCGGAATGCGTTCATAGTTCAGCACGACATAAAGGACATAAGCGGCGACGATCAAGATCAGAACGATCAAGGTACACAACACAATTTTTAGCGATAATTTTACAGCATGCATGTTCTGCTCCATTCCTGCCGCAATATAGCGGTCTTCTTTCCTTACCTTTTCAGCTCCGGACCTTTTCGATCACGATCCTGCAGCGCACCCGATCGAAGATCACCGGAACCGGATAGATCGGGTTTGCTTCCGCAAGCGCCCACGTAATCATTTGTGGAATATCTTTTTCCTGAATAAAATCAAATCCTTTCGGAATGCCCATCCGCTTGTTCATTGCGCGAATCTCCGCGATAAATGCCTTCGCCTTTTTTTCATCACTGCCGTCTTCCGATCCGACAGCGGCAATGCCGGCGGCTTCAGCCAGCCGGGCGAGCTTTCCGTATACCGGTTCTCCGTAATTTTCGATGACGATCGGCAGAATAACGGCGTTCGCAAGACCGTGCGCGGTGTTGTAAATCCCGCCAATCGTATGCGCAATCGCGTGGACGTTGCCGATACCGGCCCTGGTGAATGCAAATCCCGCCTTATAGGAAGCGATCATCATCTGAAGACGTGCATCCAGATCATTTCCGTTTTTGTATGCCCGTTCCAGATTCTCGAAGATCAGCCGTGTGGCCTCGAGCGCAAATGAGATGCTCTCTTTCGTGTTACAGGTCCAACACAGATAGGCTTCGACGGCGTGCGTCAGTGCATCCATACCTGTCATCGCCGTGATGTTCGCCGGAAGATCCTTCGTCAAATTCGGATCAAGAACCGCATACTTCGGGATCAAGCAGAGATCCATGATCGCATATCTGTGGTGCGTATCGGTGTCCGTAATCAGCGCCGCGATCGTCGTCTCGCTTCCCGTACCCGATGTCGTCGGGACGGCAAAAAACGGCGGTATCTTCGTACGCACACGCATCAATCCGCCCATCTGATTGACCGTTCGACCCGGTCGCACGACACGCGCCGCTGCCCCCTTTGCCGCGTCCATCGAAGAGCCTCCGCCAATCGCAATGAAACTGTCGCATCGCTCTTCGTTATAGATAAAGCGAATTTTGTTCACCGTATTGACCGAAGGGTTTGATTCCACTTCGTTATACAGTGCATAATTTACGCCGGCCTCATCCAAAACATCGAGCACCTGATGCGCAACGCCTGCACTCATCAGTCCGGGATCCGTGACAATAAGCGGTTTCTTTATGCCTTCTTCATGAAGCAGTTCCGGAATCTTCGCAATACTGCCTTCTCCGTTTATTGGAATTGCTTTTCTCCAAGGGAGCAACCTTATACCGATGCTGAAAATTGCCTGAAACGTTCTGTACCAGATATCAATAACCCGAATTGTAAGCCTCCGATCAAAACAGCACTTTCCTATTTGCCTTCTCGTTGCTGCCGCCTCTTGCCGCCTGCCACTGTGCTGTAACTTCTTTTGTAAAGATTATATCACTTATCACCTGAAGAATGGTATAGTATACATATTGATTCGGATATTCTCGAGGGATAGATGGTTTTTTCCAGTTTACTTTTTTTATATATATTTTTGCCGCTCTGCATGCTCCTTTATTTTATATGTAAAAGCACTGCTTGGCGCAACGGCGTACTGATCGTATTTTCACTGATTTTTTATGCGTGGGGTGAACCTGTATACGTTTTTCTGATGCTCGCCACTGTAGCCTTAAACTGGTCCGGAACGCTGCTGATGCAAAGACCGGGTTCAAGACGCAAGCTTTGGCTCGCCCTGATCTTAGTGATAAACCTTCTAATTCTCGGAACTTTTAAATATGCGGGGATGTTCGCGAGTTCACTGGCGCAGTTAATTGGGAAGGATATTCCCATGGCAAACCTTGCCCTTCCGATCGGTATCTCATTTTACATGTTTCAGATGATCTCTTATGTGATTGACATCTATCGTGGCACGACGGAGGTCCAACGTTCGTTCTCCAAACTCCTGCTCTACGTCTCCCTTTTCCCGCAGCTGATCGCCGGACCGATCGTGCGCTACGGAGATATCGCCGAGAAACTCGTCAGCAGAAGCACGGACATTAATATGATGCGTATCGGCATCGAACGCTTCATCATCGGACTTTCCAAAAAAGCCGTTCTCGCGAACAACTGTGGCATCGTTGCAGATGCAATCCTGGATCCTACCGGACTTAAATCGCTCTCTCCGGCAGGCGCTTGGCTTGGTTTCTTATTTTTTGCCTTGCAGATCTACTTTGATTTTTCCGCATATTCCGATATGGCGATCGGTATGGGGCGTATGCTCGGATTTCAATATCGTGAAAACTTTAACTATCCATATATCTCAAAATCGGCTTCCGAGTTTTGGCGGCGTTGGCATATATCGCTTGGGACATTTTTCCGCGATTATGTATATATTCCGATGGGTGGAAACCGCAAACGGGTCTACCTGAATCTCCTCATTGTCTGGGCGCTGACAGGACTCTGGCACGGTGCCAACTGGAACTTCGTTCTTTGGGGTCTGTACTGGTTTGTGCTTATTGCGATCGAAAAACTGTTCCTGCGCCGCATACTGGATGCGGTTCCCGCGTTTATCGCCCACCTCTATCTGATCGTCGTTATGCTCTTCGGGTGGGTGCTGTTTTATTACGAAAACATCAGCGACGCGGTTTCAGTCTACAAAAAGATGTTTGACGGTGGAAGCTTTGGTTGGACAGATCCGATCACGGATATTTTGCTTTTGAACAATCTGTTTCTGCTGCTGCTTTCCGTTTTGGCGTGTCTCCCGTTGCTTCCCGCAATCAAATCGGTTTACAATAGAATTGAAAAGAGAGGGGGTCCCGTCGCAAATATCGCGGCGTTGGGGAAGTATCTGTTGCTGATCGCACTGCTGGTGCTGTGTACGGTCATGCTGGCAGGAAATAGCTTCAATCCGTTTATCTACTTCAGGTTTTAATTTGGTGAAGGTTACGACCAGAGACCTGACCCGGTTCCTGAAAGGAATCGCCGATAGACCATTCCAACATGAATGATATGAACAAGATGCATGACATGAATACCGATATGAATACAGAAGAAAGAACAGCGACAACAATTGCGGAAACCGCATGGAGTCGCTTCTTGGTCTTGCTGTTTTTCGGAATTCTCATAATCGGCGGGACATGCAGTTTCATCCTGCCGAAACCTGACATTTCCGATATTGAAAATCGCCCGCTTGAAAGACTGCCTGCTTTCAGTGTCGGGTCTCTTTTAACCGGCGCGTACACTGATTCTTTTTCGATATACTATTCCGACACGTTTCCGATGCGCGAAAAAATGATCACTACCGCTTACGTGATCAAATCGTTCCGGGGCTTAGTGGATAAAGATCATGTCAGTATCTATCCGGGCGCAGGAACGGTAAACGATGGAGATAATGTTTCGGGTGCGGGCGAATTCGCTGCGGACGGTAGTATGTCGGGAGCAAATGTGGGGGCAACAACCGGATCTGCATTTACAGACGGCGATCCGATTGCTGATCCGGGTTTCGGAGGAATTGATCAGATCGCCTCCGCAATCACAAAACCCGTTTTGGCCGAAGTTCCGGATCGGGAAGGAAACCTGAGGGGCGCTGTGCTCGTGGTGGGGGATACTGCACTTGAACTGTATTCTTTTGTAGCTTCGGCAAACGATCGGTATGCAGCTGCCGTAAATGCTTTTGATGCCCGGCATGCCGGTTCGGTCAAAACAAACGTCCTCATCGCGCCGACAAGCGTCGAATTTATGTTGCCACCTCGGTACAGCGGGCTAAGTTCATCGCAGTTTGATTCTATTTTGTATACTTACGACCAACTGAATCCGGACATCAATAAACTCTGGGTCTATGACGGTATCGCAAAGCACATCGAGGACTATCTCTACTTTCGCACAGACCATCACTGGACGGCACTCGGCGCATACTACGGATACTGCGAGTTTTCAAAGGCGAACGGATTTCCGGTCAGGCCGATCTCGGCATTCGAAACCGTACAGCTCGACGGTTTCCTCGGCAGTCTCTATCGTTCTATCGGCGGCAACGCGGAGATGCGGGCAAACCCGGACTACGTGCTGACCTATAAACCGACAAGACCATACGAATACATCGGTTATGAAACGGGCGATCCGGATCATCCGATCCCTTTGAAACTCGGTTATGAACCTTCCGAAATCCCGGGATCCAACAAGTATCTGGCCTGCGCGGGCGGAGACGTCGCATATGCAAAGATCAAATCGGACAATCATAACGGACGAAAACTCATCGTATTT